>JASLAE010000082.1 GCA_030147305.1 Cesiribacter sp. | reverse complement strand
TACCGCCCGGTTTTAGCAGCGCATGGGCCTTCTTTACATACGCTGGCCGTTCTGCCGGATGCAACGCGCAAAAAAATGTTTGTTCAACTATCAGATCATACGTATCCTGCAAAGCAAAGAAGTCGCCCTGCAGCAGGTTGGTAGCAGAAAAACCAGGATTCCGCTGCTGAAAGGCCTTCAGCGGAATGGGTGAAAGGTCTAACAGAAATACCTGCTCAAACCCTTTCTCGTGTAAATACTCCGCTTCGTAGCCATTTCCAGCACCGGGAATGAGGATCTTATGCTTTTTATTTGTGAGCTGGTCGAAGTATTCCTGCAGGGGTCTGGTGATGCTACCGGCATCCCATTGGGTCTCTCCCTGCAGGTAACGCTCATTCCAGTATTTTTCATCAAAAACTGACATGTATGAATTTTTTTTTAAGATATTTGTGATTAGGAAATTAATTTCTGAATCAACGAAACAATATTTCTTTCTAATTCTCATTAATAAGCAAATCAATTCTTGAATTTATATGGCTGACAACACAAGCAGAAGCTCTGGTAAGAATACCAAAACCCTGATCATTGCCATCATTGCCCTGCTACTCATCATCAACGGTGTGGTTTATTACATGGATTACCGTGAGAAGCAGGAGATGAAAGCAGAAATCGCCAGCAAAGATACTGAACTGGCAGACACCTATCGCAAGCTCAACGACATGACCACCGAACTGGACAAACGTATTGCTGAGATTGAGAGCCTGGGTGGCAATGTTGAAGAGCTTGAAAAAGCAAAGGCTGAGCTTGAGGCAGAAAAGCAACAACTGCAACGTTCTGGTGAAATTGCCCGCCGCCGTTTAAATGAGGTAAACGCCAAAGTAAAAGGCTATGAAACCCTGCTTAAAGAAAAAGATGTGGAAATTACGCGTCTTAAAACCCTGAGTGACTCGTTGTACGCTGAAAACACAACACTGAAAACAACACAGAACCAGCTTTCTGACTCTGTACGCGTCATCAATCAAAACCGTCAGGAGCTTACTAAGAAAGTAGCGATTGCCTCTCGCCTGAAGGCCGAAAATATTAAAGTTGCAGCTGTAAACAAGCGTGGCAAAGAGCGCGAAGGCGAAGCCCGCGACGGACAAATTGAAAAGCTGAAAGTTACTTTCAACCTGGCCGATAACCCGGTTTCTCCTATTGAGAGCAAAGACATTCTGCTGCGCGTGATAGACCCGAACGGTAACGTACTTTTCGATGTTGCCACCGGTTCCGGCACCATGATGGTAGATGGCCGCGAAGAATTCTACACTGCTCAACAAAATATTCTCTTCGACAACACCCGCCAGCAGCTTACCTTCCTGTATGAAAAAGGTAGCGATTTCGACGAAGGCGTATATAACGTAGAGCTTTATGCCGATGGCTATATGATCGGTGTTGAAAAATTCCGTGTAAAATAAGGTTTATCAATCCATTTTATAAAAAGCTCTGCCTAAGGTGGAGCTTTTTTTGTGTCTGCTGTTGAGCTGAAACCTTTGAAGCAGGTGCAAAAAGATTGCCAAGCAGGCAGTTGGTGGGCATAAACCCTTAATTTTAAGCGCTTACCTATGGATAATTGCAAAAAATTCTATAATTTTGCACCTCATTAAAATAAATCTATCATGTACAAACAGTACGAGACGGTATTCATCTTAAATCCCGTTTTATCTGAAGCTCAGGTAAAGGATGCTGTCGACAAGTTCAGAAAAGTTATCACTGATAACGATGCCGAACTGGTAAACGAAGAGCAGTGGGGACTACGTAAGCTGGCGTATCCTATTCAGCACAAAAACACAGGTTTTTATGTGCTGTTCCAATTCAATGCCCCTACTTCTGTGGTAAATACCCTGGAAACAGAGTATCGCCGCGACGAAGCAATTCTGCGTTTCTTGACCGTTGCTTTAGATAAGCATGGTGTTGAGTTTAACGAAAGAAGAAGAAAAGGCGATTTCAACAAAAAAGAAGTTAAGGAGGAGCAAGCATAATGACCTTACAGAACGAACCAATCCAGCGCAACGAGAACCGGAAGAAATATTGCCGTTTCAAGCGCCACGGAATCAAGTATGTTGATTACAAAGATTCTAACTTCCTGACCAAATTTGTAAACGAGCAGGGCAAATTGTTGCCAAGCCGTATTACCGGTACCAGCGAGAAGTTTCAGAAAAAAGTTGCCACAGCTGTTAAGCGTGCCCGCCACCTGGCACTGATGCCTTACGTAACCGATTCGCTTAAATAATTTAGTTGTTCGCGGTACGCCGCAGCAGTGTTTCCGATTGGCAAGGTGTTCTGCAAAACCACCTCAATCAACAACCACAGCGGCGAACAGCCAAAACAAACAACAAATAAAGATATGGATATCATTCTTATTAAAGACATAAAAGGCCTTGGATACCGCAATGACCTGGTATCTGTTAAGCCTGGCTATGGCCGCAACTACCTGATTCCGGAAGGATATGGCATTATGGCTACCCCTGGCGCCGTTAAACAGCGCGATGAAAACATTAAGCAGGCAGCCCACAAAGCTGAGAAGCTTAAAACTGCTGCGCAGACCCTGGCCGATGCCATTGGCGAAACCAAGCTGACCATTCCGGCAAAAGCTGGCGAAAGCGGCAAAATTTTCGGTGCAGTTACCACTACCCAAATTGCCGAAGTGCTGAAAGCTAAAGGCTTTGATGTAGACCGTAAGCAAATCTCAATCAATGGCGATGTAAAGAGCCTTGGCGCTTACACTGCTGAGATTGACCTGCACAAAGAAGTGAAGAAAGAAGTTTCCTTTGAGGTAGTAGCCGAATAAGGTAAACGCAACATTTTATAGTAAAGGCGCCTCCAAAGGCGCCTTTTTTGTTTCCTCCTGAACCAGGCCCTGGGCTAAGTACCGGGGTCTGGATCTTAAACAGGGCACAATCGTTAATAAAATAGCTATTATATTATCAGGCAGGTTGCCCAGTGATTAAGGAACCTGCTCAACAGCTTAGGTAGAATCTTATGATTGCCTGATACCTGGTACAGCAGTTAATATCAACTCTGTAGCTTTGCACCTAATCATCTGTCATCTGCTTTCATTGTTGCAAAAGTTATTTTTAATTAACCCATGCGCTTTCGTACTGAACTACATCCCGGCCCCTCCCCTTTTCAGCTCAGCCTGCAGCAACCCATGCTGTCGGTTGGATCCTGCTTTGCCGACGTAATAGGTGGGCGCCTGCTGGAACATAAATTTAAGGTGCTGGTCAATCCGTTTGGCACCCTGTTTCATCCCCTGCCCCTGGTGCATTTGCTCCGCATGTCGCTGGATGAGCAGGCTCCGCCTGCTGAAAGCTATCTTTATTTTCAGGAACGCTGGCTTAACTTTCTGCTTCATTCATCCATCAATGCTCCTGATAAAGAAAGCCTTGTTGGGCAGGGGGAACAAGTGCTGCAGCAGGTAAAAGAAAGCCTGCTCAGGAGCCAGGCATTAATACTTACCCTGGGTACTTCATTTGTCTACGAATTGCTGGAGCCCTCTTTAACCGTTGCCAACTGCCATAAGCAACCTCAAAGTGCCTTCAACAAGCGGCTGGTACCAGCAGAAGAAAGCCTGGAGGCTCTGGTCCTTTTCTGGCAACAGCTAAAAAAGTTCAACCCTGCCATCAAACTCATCCTGACGGTAAGTCCGGTACGGCACCTGAAAGATACACTGGAGCTTAATGCAGTTAGCAAGGCCCTGTTGCGGGTGGTATGTCACCAGCTGGTACAGCATCACCCACAGGAGATCTACTATTTTCCCAGCTACGAGCTGGTAACAGATGATCTGCGGGATTACCGGTTTTTCAATGCAGATCTGCTGCATCCAAATGCGCAGGCCGAGCAGTATATCTGGGAAAAATTCACTTCTACCCTGCTCAACCAGGAGGCACAGGCTTTTGTAAAGGAATGGGCTGTATTACAGCAGGCAATTAATCACAGGCCCTTTAATCCAACATCTGCTGCACATCGGCAGTTCATAGAAAAGACCCTGCAAAAATTAGTGTCTCTCCCCTATCCGGTAGATGTGCGAGAGGAAATCACAAAGCTCGAAGAGCAATTAAAAAAATGACTGACAAGCCCACCAACCGTCTGAGCAAAACCAGCAGCCCCTACCTCCTTCAGCACCAGCACAATCCTGTAGACTGGTACCCATGGGGCGCAGAGGCGCTACAAAAGGCGAAGCAGGAGGACAAGCCCATCATTTTGTCCATTGGCTACTCGGCCTGCCACTGGTGTCATGTTATGGAACACGAAAGTTTTGAGGATGCTAAAGTGGCAGCGGTGATGAATAAAGGCTTTGTCTGCATTAAATTAGACAGGGAAGAACGGCCCGATATTGATCAGATATACATGGATGCCGTACAGGCCATGGGCCTGCAGGGGGGCTGGCCGCTGAATGTTTTCCTGACCCCGGAGCAGAAGCCTTTTTATGGCGGTACTTACTTTCCCAAAACCCATTGGATAGAGCTGTTACAAGGCATTAAGAAAGCCTGGACAGAGAACAGGAGTGCCCTTGAGGAATCTTCCGAGAAATTTGCCGAGGCGCTTGCTGCCTCTGATGTTGACCGCTTTGGCTTACAGCAACACGAGCTGAATATAACCCAGTTAAAGCTGGAGCACCTCTATAACAACTTTGCCAAGAAATTTGATACGCTACATGGGGGCCTTGACTACGCACCGAAATTCCCCATGCCCAGCCACTGGCAATTTTTATTGCGCTACCATGCGGCCACTGGCGAAGCAAAAGCCCTGGAGCAAGCCCGGCTCACCCTGCGGGAAATGGCCTGGGGTGGAATTTACGATCAGATAGGTGGTGGTTTTGCCCGCTATTCTGTAGATGCTGAGTGGTTTGTGCCACACTTCGAAAAAATGTTGTACGACAACGCGCAGCTCCTGAGCCTTTATGCCAATGCCTATGCTGCCACCAAAGATCCATTATTTAGGCAGGTTGTCTACCAAACGATTGACTGGGCAGAGCGGGAGATGCTCAGCCCCCTGGGTGGCTACTACGCAGCGCTGGATGCTGACAGTGAGGGTGTAGAGGGAAAATTTTATGTATGGACGCTAACAGAACTGGAAGCAGTGCTTGGTACCGCAACCGCCGAACTAATGGCTGATTATTACAATGCTTCTGAAGAAGGCAACTGGGAAAAGAGCAACATTCTCTTCAGGCGCGAAGCCAATGATGCTTTTGCCCGGAAGCATAACCTGAGCTCGGATGAACTGGAGCAGCAGCTACAGCAAGCGAGGCAAAAGCTGCTGGAAGCCCGCAATAAGCGGATCAGACCTGGCTTAGATGATAAAATTCTGGCAGGCTGGAATGGCCTTATGCTTATAGGACTCTGTGATGCTTATGCAGCATTCGGAGAAAAGCGGTTCCTGGAGCTGGCTGTACAGAAGGCAGCCTTTATACTAAACCAGCTGCAAGAAGGAAACCAACTACGCCGTAACCAGAAAGCCGGCGCCGATCCTTCTCCTGCTTTTTTAGATGATTATGCATTTGTGATTGGCGGCTACCTGAGGCTTTATGAAGTGAGTGGCGAAGCGCACTGGCTACACCGGGCTGGTAACCTTACAGGATTTTGCCTTCAGGACTTCTGGGACGATGAA
>JASLAE010000081.1 GCA_030147305.1 Cesiribacter sp. | reverse complement strand
AAGGGAACTTCTAATTCTTAAATATTTTGGAATCAATCCACCTGCAAAAGGTGGACAGGAACTCCTATGTCAAAATTCTAGTCCAAGCATTAAATAAAATTTCTAATACAAACTTTACAACCATGTATTTACCTAATTATCTAAATCGAATTGGTATCGCTGAGCCGCTCTCAGTTACGGAAGAAACCTTATTTGCTTTGCACAAGTCGCATGTGCTGCACGTACCTTTTGAAAACCTGGATGTGATTAACAAAGTCCCCATTAAACTTGACCAGGACCGTTTTTATCATAAAATCGTGGACGAGGGGCGTGGTGGGATCTGCTATGAGTTGAATGGTGCCTTTAAACAGCTGCTGGACGGCACTGGTTTTCAGTCCTTCTTTATATCCTGCAATGTGTATGTACCACATATAGGTATTTATGGCGCAGACTATGGTCACATAGCCCTAATTACAACCATCGGAGAGGAACAGTACCTGGTGGATGTAGGTTTCGGTGATGCTTTTATTGAACCCTTAAAACTGGTATTCGACACACCTCAACATCAGTACGGAACCTATTATCGATTTACAAGTCTGCCGGCAGGAGAGGTGTTGCTGGAAAAGTCCGCTGATGATGAAGTGTATCAGCCCATGTTCAAGTTTGCAGCAGTGCCAAGGCAGCTGCAGGAATTTGCAAACCTATGTGAATTTCATCAGCATGCCCAACAAGCACCATTCAACAAGCAGGCGCTCTGCACAAGGCCAACTTTGGCGGGTAGAATTACCTTGACAGCAAAAAACCTGGTTATCAGGGAGGGGAAAGAAAAGCAGGAAGTGCCAGTTGCTACATCAGCCGCTTTTGATGCTTTACTGGAACAGTACTTCAATATCATGCTTCAGCCCGGATGCAGTAGCCTGGGTTAGCCATCCAACTGATTCTCCTAATCTATTTAAGACAATACAAATCTTTAGTGCTTAATCAAATCAGGTATGGAACAAAAGATTGATTTATTTACACAGATTCATAAAGCCGTACGGGCGATGCTTTATGATACAGGTAGGCAGTTGCAGACTGCAGACCTGGGTAACGAACAGGAGGTGCAGGAAACACTGGACAGGCTTGAGCTGGTGTTGGAGATGCTGCAAGAGCATGCAAAGCATGAAGATTACTACATTTTTCCAGTATTGGAAGCAGTTGCTCCCGGTACTACCCACGAATCTGAACAGGAACATCGGGCTCACGAAGAAAAATTAGAACATCTTCATGCGCTTATGCAGCAGCTAAAAACAACGCCAACAGTAGAGGCTCGTCAGGCTCAAGGCCGTGCACTTAACCGTTGCTATGCAGACTTTTTGGCCTTTCAACTTGTGCACATGAACCACGAAGAAGAGCAGGTTTTGTCTGCCACTCAGGACCATCTGCAACCAGATACGCTGCTCGCAATTCGTCGCCAGATACAGGCAAATTCAAATGCCGCAAATTACAATAAATGGGTGGCATGGATGCTTTCTTCTTTGAGTATGCCGGAGTTGATTTCCCTGTTTGAACAATTAAGGATGGCTCCCATGCCTGTTGATCAATTGTTCAGGCAGACAGCTGAACACGTACTTTCACCCGCTCGCTGGCAGCAGCTGGTGAGCTTATCAGGCATGACTGAAAAAGTCCCTGATAGCTACTAATATAAAATCATGATAGGCTATTAAAGACCCCTTTTACTACAAAACATTTATTAATGATGAAGAATATTAAACTGGCTGTTATCTATTACAGCGCTACCGGCACCAACTATCAACTGGCTCAATGGGCAGCAGAGGGTGCCCTGGAAGTGGGTGCAGAAGTGAAAATCTGTAAAATCCCCGAACTGGCTCCTCTCTCTGCTATAGAAACAAATCCAGCGTGGAAAGCCCACCTGGAGGCAACCAAGGATGTGCCTGCCGTTTCGCTGGAAGATCTGATTTGGGCAGATGCCTACATTTTCAGTATTCCAACCCGTTATGGGAATATGCCTTCACAGGTAAAGCAGTTTCTGGATACTACCGGAGGCCTCTGGTTTACCGGAAAACTTGCCAACAAGGTGGTAAGTGCCATGGCCAGTGCCAGCAATCCCCACGGAGGACAGGAAACAACCCTGCTGGGACTTTATACAAGCATGTTCCACTGGGGAGCCATTATTGCTGCCCCGGGATATACCAGCCAGGCAGTTTTTGCAGCGGGAGGTAATCCTTATGGCACCAGTGTAACAGCAGGTTCAGCTTTGAAAGAGGAAACAAGACAGGCCGTTTTACACCAGGCCAGGAGAACGATCATGGTCGCTCAGGGCGAACAGGAAGGCCTGAAGTTGAGTAATTCCATGGAATATCAGAAGGAATTTATACCTGCCTGATACGCTGAATAAATCGTGTAGGCAGGTGAAGTAAAGGGAAAACAGGACCTGAATGACAGATTTGCACTATTAGGCCTTTTCCTGGAGATATTGACGCTTCCTCTATATGGTACTTTTTACGGATAACAAGACCAGCCAAGCCTATGGAACTGCCATTATACTTTGTTGATCCAACAAAACAAAAACAAGCTAGAGACACCTCACAACAGAAAGTGTTTGGCTGGACAACTATTTTACCCAGAGGGAGAGCAATACCTAAAACCTAGCGCTCAAAAGCAATAAATTATGAATTAAAGATCTTGAGCGGGTAGCGTCTATGGCATAAGGACCTTGTTTCTTCCATGAATCCAGGCTTAGCGATGAAATCCTGTTCGGCATTTTCATTTGTATGCTAACCAAAAAGGCTAAAGGGTAGGGCAAATAATATCTTAAAGCCTATCAGATATTTTAGATGTTGAATATAAATAAAACATAATTTTATGATAAATTGGTCCTATAGAGACAAGGTATGCATTTACCTAAGATTATACTGACCCTGCTTTTTATCCTGACCGGCTTTGCTGGGCGTAGCCAGACTCCCACGGCAGATAGTTTACGCCAGGTGGTGGCCAGTCATCCCAACGATACGCTCGGTATCAAGGCACTTGTTGAACTGGCCTCCGAGGTGGCCAGGCAAGATCTTAGTAAAGTAAGAGAATACGCTTTCCAGGGCCTGCGTATGGCTCATGCGCTTAAAACAAACTTTGGCTTATCAGGCATTTATTCTCATTTAACAAATTACTACAGCCACTCAGGCATGCCGGATAGTGCAATTTTTTATATTAACAAGATGAAGTTGCTTGCAGAGGCGAACCCTCAGGATACTTATTTTTCAGCTAATTATTACAGTACAGCAGGGCTTTTTTATAAAAATAAAGGAGAGTTTGATAAAGCGCTGCCCTTCATGCTCAAGGGACTCGATTATATGGGCGCTGCCAAACAACAGCTTAATAAGGCCGGGCAATTACTGAATATTGGTAATACGTATAGTCACCTGGGCAACATCAAAATGGCTGCCGATTATCATCTAAAGGCCCTGAAACAGTTTGAAGCCTTAGGGAATAAACGGGGGCAGTCTTTTTGTCTGCAGAGCCTTGGAAATGATTTTCAAAAGCTTGGTCGCTTGTCAGAAGCAAAACAATATTTTCAGCAGTCACTTGCTTTAAAGGAAGAACTGAACGATAAAAGGGGTATCATCAGTAGCTGGATAGGTTTGGGCAGTATTTATACTGAGTTGGGCCAGTATAAACCTGCGCTAAATTACATCCGTAAAGCACTCAAGGAGTCCCGTTCCTTAAGCCTAACACAAGATGTGTTACGGTCTTTGCATGAATTAGGCATGTTACATTTAAAAATGAAACAGTTAGCGAAAGCAAGGGCTGTTTTTCAGGAGGGACTACCCTTGGCCCGGCAGCGGGGCGACAGTTTGATGAGTGCGAGGTTTGCTACGCAGCTTGCTGCCTTGCAGCAGGATTCACTCAGGAATCAGGCACTTGAAATAGCGCTGTCAGATAAACTCCAGACTGCACGCCATGCCGGAGACCGGGAGGCAGAAGCCGATGCATACCTGCAGCTCTCCAAATGGCATGCTACTAATAAACATTTCGAACAGGCCCTTGAACTGTTGGAAAAGCACTATCAGCTGAAAGATAGTGTCGTAGGCAAGAATGTGTTAGTACAGTTAAAGCAGCTGGAAGAACAATATGAGCAGGATAAAAACAGCAAGGAGATTGTACTTCTGAAAAAGGACCAGCAGTTAAAAGAAGCAGTAATTGCAAAGCAATCGGCCAATCAGAAAATTATCACGATTGTATTTGTGGCTTTTATCATCATTGGTATTCTCCTGCTCAAATACTACCGCACCATCAACCGCACTAAAAGAGTACTTGCCATAGAGCGGGTACGCAACAGTATTTCACGTGATCTGCATGACGATATGGGGTCAGCCCTCTCCAGCATTCATATCAACAGCCAGCTGGCCATGGAAGACAGTACCCGCACCCAGTCATATCTGCAACGCATCAGCGAAAGTGCAGCCCGCATGATGGAGGGTATGGGAGATATTGTATGGTCGATCAATCCGGAAAATGACACACTTGAAAAGCTGCTGGTACGGATGAAGGAGTTTGCAGCCGAAATTCTGGAGCCAAAAAATATCAGCTACAGCTTTCTTGTATGTGATGAACTGGATAAGATTAAGCTTTCTGTAGAGGCACGGAAAAACCTGTACCTGATCTTCAAAGAATCATTAAACAATGCCGCAAAGTATAGCGAAGGCTCTGCTGTAGTGATCGCCATCAATCTGTACAACAACAAACTGCATTTAAGTGTGCGGGATAATGGGAAAGGCTTCGACTCCTCTACTATACGCTATGGTAATGGTTTGAATAATATGGCCGAAAGAGCACAATCCCTCCAGGGTAAGCTTACCCGCCAAAGTGCGCCAGGGCAGGGTACTGAGATTGTTGCCGAGCTGCCCATCACATGATTAGGGTATTGAAAGACCGCTTATTTATGTCAGATTTAGGTAAATGAAAAGCCATGGCCATAAAACTCTTAGTTTTTGAGGATAATGACCTTTTGCGGGAGAGCCTGGAAAGTTTGATTTCCCTCAATACACGTCTGCAGCTGCTTGGCGCTTTCTCCCATGTCCTTTCAATAAAAGAAGAAGTGCTGAGGTACAAGCCAGATCTGCTGATCCTGGATATTGAAATGCCACAGATGTCGGGTATTGATGCCGTTAGGAAAGTAAGGGCTTTCCATGCTTCAATGCCTATCCTGATGCTGACTGTTTTCGATGACAATAAGCATGTTTTTGAGGCTCTTCAGGCAGGGGCATCCGGTTATCTGTTAAAAAAGCATATTGCCACCAAGCTTTTTGATGCCATTGATGAGGTTGTTTCAGGTGGTGCTCCCATGTCGCCCAGTGTAGCCAGAATGGTGATCAGTGCTATGCAGACGCCGCTGCAGGGAAATGATTATCAGCTGACTACAAGAGAGAGGGAAATTCTGACAGAACTTAGCAGGGGGAACAGTTACAAACTGATTGCCGCCCAACTTGCCATAAGCCTGGATACAGTTCGCACCCACATCAAGAATATCTACGAAAAATTGCATGTACATTCCCAGACCGAAGCGGTTTCTAAAGCCATCAATGAAAAGCTGGTGTAGTACAGGACGCGTATGCAGGCAAAACAGCATAAAAGTATTAAGAGAAGTAAATGGATCAAGCATTGCCACATGATGGATTGGATTGGTTACAGCCTGTCCAGGGACTTTGATAGTAAAATAAGTTACTGATCATGCTCTAATAAAAGCTTATGAAAGCGATTAACAAATTAGCAGGAGCGACTAGCATGGCGATGCAGCGATTTAAAACAGTTTTCACAGTTTTGCTTTGGATCGTGATCTTAGGCTTTTCGCTTTACTTTTTTATGGATAATGTGGCGGCATATCTCTTTGGCTACCGCAGCAGCATTTTTGGCGAACGTCTCTTCAATAATCAGCTATGGGTGGTGCTACATTTGGTAGGTGGTTCTCTGGCCTTGCTGCTTGGGCCGGTGCAGTTCTGGCCCTTTATCCGCAAAAGATTTTTAGCTTTCCATCGCACGATCGGCAAATTATATATGCTGGGCGTGTTGCTAATCGGCATTAGTGCCTTACGGCTTTCGCTGGTGAGCACTTGCGTACCCTGCCGCATTTCACTTTTTCTCACAACAATTTTCACTCTTTTAGCTACCTGGTTTGCCTGGAAAGCCATCATGAAAAGAGACATACAAACGCACCGCCAGATGATGGTGCGCAGCTATGTACTGGTGCTTGCCTTTGTGGCGGTGCGCATCGATGAGGTATTTCCGCTGGATTTTCTATTTGGTGCTTTAGAGGATCAGCTTTTCAGAAGGGTCGTCAATGAATATTTCTTCTCTTTTGTACCCCTGATCATAGCAGAAATTGTCATAAGCTGGTGGCCGGCCGTTTATAAAAAGACCAGGAAAAGCCAGCACAGGGTAATGGCTTAGAACAGATTCGATTTGTATCATCCTTGTAAAACTATCAATTTTTAGGTGATAAGCAGCAGATCCATCAAATCAATGTGGTATGGTGGCGCATGCAACAAATACCTACCTTTGATTCATACGTGCACTTTACAAGGCTCACCTACTTACATAATTACCATTAGGAAGTTATAAATCTCCAGGCGGCTGAAGCACTACAACCAGCGCCCTCCGCGCAGTGCAACCCGATAAAAATTCTGGACAGCCTAAGAGGAATTGCTTTACTAACTATCCTTATTAGGCATCAGAATCTGGTATCATGATATGTGAAGATTTGATAATAAATTCTTCAGGTCCAAATCTCATAACATTAAGGTGAATAAAGTTCTCGTAGCCTTGGGGCTGTGTGCTCAGCTTGTGCCATCGATAAGCATTAAAGCATTCCCCAATTGGATTAATCAGAAATGTGTCATGACAGAGAGCAAAAAATTAACCAGCCTTTAGCTATAGTTCTGAATCTGAAGGTGTGTGTTTTACAAATGGCAACATGGCCATTAGTATCGAAATAAAAAGAATTACGATGCATGATGTGCAAGCTACACCTGTGACCATCTATAGTCAACCAGTGATAATCATGTGAATAGTTGGCAATGCTAACTAGAAAAATGTAGTTATGGCTGCAATTGAAGAGCCTACTGCAAACAATGGAAGCAAACAGCATGTGTTCCCCTATACGCTGCTTGCTTATCTATGATTATCCCATTCCTGAACCACTCCACCAGATTGGATCACATCATTAGGGTATAGGAAAAAAAAAGCACATGCTTAGCTTACAACCTAATCCCAAAACAAGCAATAATGAAAGTTGAAACTATTTTCAAGGAGGGGATCAGTGAGTTAACAGCTGAGGAGCGGGCCGTCAAAACAACGCCAGCTCCATCATTGAATCAGTTCAAAACGCTGCATCTCTGGATGGTGCTGCCCATGATCTTTATGCAATTGGGCATCTTCATGGATTACTGGGGGGACTTAACGGATAATGCCTGGTCTGTTCATGTTCATTACTGGACGGGTACATTATGGTATCTTTTCCTGATTATGCAGCCCTATTTTGCAACACACGGGCAAATGGCAAGGCACCGCACCTATGGCATAATAGGCATGTTCATAGCCGGAGCGGTATGCTTCACTGCTCTCAGCATGCTGCATCGCGATATTTTGACAACGGAGAATGCAGCAGCAGATCCGGATCGGTTTGGGCCATTCCAGCCCTGGTTTTTCTTTGGCGTGGCTGCAGTGGAAATAGTAATGATGACAGCCTTTGGTTATGCCGTGATCAAAAGCATCATCCACAGAAAACAATTCGACAATCATGCCTGGTGGCTGATCTCTACTGTATTCATCATCATGATGCCGGCATTGGGAAGGGGTATTCAAAATGTGTACATTTTCATGAACATCAGTGATTTCGCCAACATCAACATTATGGCTCCTCTTTATTTTACACAAATAATTATTATTGGAATGTTGCTGCTAGGTGCATGGAAATATCATAAGCTGAAACACCCGGCGACTTTCCTGGCAATGGGTGTTAATATTTTTGTTTTGTTTATGGAACCTCTTGGAAGATCAGAAACTGTACAGCATTTTTTGAAACTGTTGATTAAGGGATAAGGCAAACAGCCAAAGCGTGCAAACTAAAATGAAAATGATTTTGAGGTGGGAATGGTTACCTGGCAGTAAAACCAAGGCTACGGGTCTGCCTGTATAAATTAGGTTTATCAGAAATATCCATGAAACATTCATTTATATTATTCTTCCTGCTGTTCTCAGCATTTGCTTCTTTTGCCCAAAATCCTAAAAAACTCATGGCAGTGGTGGCCCATCCCGATGATGAGAGTGCCTTTGCTGAAGTACTGGTAAAATATGCCCTAGAGGGTTATCAAGTGCATCTTGTCATTGCTACTGATGGTAAAGATGGCACGCGAGTAACGACAATCCCGGCTGGTGATTCACTTGGAAATCTTAGAAAGAAAGAATCGATCTGCGCCTGTGCTAAACTCGGTATAGAACCACCAATATTTCTGGGTGTAGAAAGGCTGGATACCCGGCATGGAGTAGGAAATTATTTTAAGGCACACGCAGAACTACTGAATCGATTGAAAGAACAGCTGATCATCATTAAGCCTGATCTGATCATTACCTTTGGCCCCGACGGAGATACCCACCATGCAGAGCACATCGTCATAGGTGCATCCATTACTGAACTACTCCTGATGGAAGGGTGGGTAGATCAGTACCCGCTGTATTATCTTGCCTGGACCAAAGCACAGGGCGAGTTATTTAGGCTTGGCTATGTGGCTGACCAATATTTTAATGTGAAAGTACCCTATACGCAGGCTGATGAAGATAAAGCACTGAAGATTATGCCCTGCTATGAAACTCAGTATACTGCTGAAGAGATAAAAGAGGATTATGAAAAAAAGATCCATGAGAAAAGTAACACCATCTACTTCAGGAGATTTATGGTGAAAAAGGGTATACAAAACGGGTTTTAGCCTACAACATGAGGTCAGCCTCTAAACCAGGGTAGACAATTCCTACAATCTTCATATCCTGCTATTCATGTCACATCATTAGGGTATTTTTTTGGGTGATGTTTGCTGTAATTTAACACTACAAAATAGGAACAAAGTTATAGCGGCCATTTTTTATACCCTTAAGCCTATCCAATGAAAAACCTTTTATTCATTGTTCTTTTCATGCTGGTGCAGAGCAGTATTGGTTCAGCGCAGCGTAAAGACTATTCGAACGGTGTTGAACCAAATGCCGGTAGCTGGAAAACATGGGTAATTCCCTCGGTCAATGCCTTTGCGGTGCCGCCACCTCCAGATAATAAAGTTACGAGGTCAGAGTTAGAGGAGATCGTTGCAATGCAGCAGCAAATGGACTCAACAGGGCTGGCGGAGATTCATTACTGGAATGCCGGGCCAGCCGGCTATCGCTGGCAAAGAATTGCCGATAATCTATGGGATAGTGTCCAATACTGGCCCAGGATATATGCCTACATGAATGTGGCCATCTATGATGCAACCCTTGTGGCCTGGCATGCAAAATATACCTACAAACAAGCCCGACCTTTCGAGACTTCAGAAAGGGTTAAAGCGCTGGTGGTTGCACCTTATAGTCCCGGCTACCCCTGCGAACATGCTGTGACAGCTGGAGCGGCAGCAACCGTACTTGCATATTTGTTTCCTGCCAAGGCAGACTCCCTGATAACGATGGGAAAAAGGGCAGGGATGTCCAGAGTGGCAGCGGGTGTACAGTTTCCCAGTGATGTTGAGGCAGGGTTTGCGCTGGGCGTAAAAGTAGCCGAACAGGTAATTGAACGCGCGAAACAAGATGGCTTCGACAAAGCCTGGCCGGGTACTGTTCCGCCTGGTAGGGAATACTATACAGGAAGACCTTTGAAAAAAGACCTGATGAATCTGAAGACCTGGGCATTGGAGAAGCCCAGCCAGTTCAGATCGCCTCCACCACCAGCTTTAGAGAAGGACATGGAGGAGCTAAAAGCTTATAAAGCAGATTTCGAGGCAAAACACCGTGCTTTTCGCTGGGAATTCTCCTGGCCATGGGGAGAGGTGGTAGATCTAAAGCTTCTGGAATACAACCTGTCTGCCAATGCCCCCAAAGCTGCCTTTGCTTATGCGCTCATCAGTATTTCAGATTTCGATAATCAGGTAGCACACTGGGACTCGAAATACACCTACTTCCGCGCCCGCCCCGACCAGTACGATACCACATTTGTACCACTATTTACCACGCCTCCATCGCCCAGCTATCCTGCGGGTCATGCCACCATAGCGTATTGCAGGGCAGTCGTGTTGTCTTATCTTTTTCCGTACGACCGCAATCTTTTCTTTCAAATGGCCCAAGAAGGTACCCACTCCCGCTTCGAAGCCGGGGTGCATTATTCAAGTGACAACACAGCGGGAGAAACCCTGGGCAGAAGTGTGGGTGAGGAGATAGTGAGCTGGGTTAAAACACGTGCTCCAGAACATAAATAAACAGAAGAAAGAAGCGATGAAACAAATAGGTTTTTTATTTAAAAGTAGAAGATGGGACCAATCGATTCAGCCCCTGATCAACTTTCTGAGCGCGCGGGGATTTTAGATGTATTGCGGGGATTTGCCATTTTAGGCATATTTATAGCCAATAGCGCTGGCTTTTCTGGCTACGCATTCATGGACCCCGGTCAGCGGGAAAGCTTATTCACTTATGAAATAGATAAGTGGGTAAATTTTCTTTCAATTGCCTTAGTAGGCGGAAAATTTTATTCCTTATTCTCTTTACTTTTTGGTATTGGCTTTTCCATTATACTGATTCGCAACCAGCAGAAAGGAATCAATCCGCTGAGGATATTCTATCGCAGGCTTCTCGTGCTCATGCTCTTCGGGGTAGTACATGCCATCCTGCTTTGGGAAGGCGATATTTTAGTGCTCTATGCCTTATTAGGTCTTTTACTTCCTCTGTTCAGGAAAGCCAGTAATCAATCACTACTAATCATGGCTGCTGCCCTTATTTCATCTCCCATTATAATAGATCTGCTAAAATTATTTTATCAGGTACATCCGGGCAACTTTCTAAAGGAATTAGCGCAAAACATCGATAAAAGCACTGGCATCCCAGCCGATGCCAGTGCTGTATATTATCTCTTTCAACAGGATGCAGGATATACAGAGGTGCTCAACTGGAATTGGGGCGGCTTCTTTTATCGCTATGCATATCTTCTGGAGAGTAACCGGCTACCCAAAGTACTTGGCATGTTCCTGCTGGGATTTTATGCAGGCAGAAATATGCTTTTTGTAAAGCTTGGAGAGAAAAAACGGCTGTTAAAGCAGCTACAGCTTTGGGGATTTGCTCTTGGACTACCCATGTGCTTTGCCATGGCCTATTTTGAACTGGACAGTCTGCATATACCTGAGAACGCCATGGGGTTATTCGATACCCTCACCTATGCTTTTGGTGTAGTGCCCCTGAGTCTTGCCTATACAGCCACACTCTGTTTGTTATGGATGCAGCAGGATTGGAACAAGCGTTTACAGTACCTGGCTCCGGTTGGTAGAATGGCCCTGACTAACTACATTATGCAGTCTGTCTTTGGCATATTTATCTACTATAATCTGGGACTGGGATTGGGCGCAAAATTTGGACCAAGCCTGTTTATCCCCATAGCTGTTGCGGTCTATATACTTCAGCTTATATTCAGTAACTTATGGTTTGAATATTTCAATTATGGCCCACTGGAGTGGGTATGGAGACAGCTGACCTATGGTAAGCGCTTAAGGCTTAAACGAAAAGCTGTAATACAGACAATTTAGTTGAATTGTTACAGGCACAACCAGTAGCAGAGCCCAGGCCTGTATTGCTGGTGCACCCTAAAGAGCGCCTAAAACTATTAGAAAATCAAAATCTGGTTATCAATTGAAAAGAATACAGATCATCCAGGGGTTTATTTTCCACCTCCATTGCTATATGTCGCTGTATTTTTAATAGCGCTGGCAGTTCAATATTTGGTTTACCTTGATTCAACACTGCTTAGGTCTACAGTAGGAATGGTTGCCTCTTTTCTATTCCTGACTGTAGGCTTTGCCTTT
>JASLAE010000069.1 GCA_030147305.1 Cesiribacter sp. | reverse complement strand
TTATGGTCATTCCCGCCAATGATCACCACATCATTATCTTCTTTGCGAATGTAATGATAGGGATCCCAGGCATCGTAGTAGAGCACATCGGGCACAGGTTGCCGGGTGCGTACAGCAACCGCATAAGAACGGTAGGGTGCTATGCGGGTATGAACAGGATGCATAAAAATGGGCGAGTGAGTAGCCAGGATCAGGTGTTTAGCCCTTATGGTTGCGCCGGTCCCCAGGGTTACTTCAACATGGTCGCTTTTTTCATCATGCTTATCAACACGACTGTTCTCAAAAATCTGTACCCCCCCTGCCCGCAACTTCTCGGCCATGTTATAAATAAAACGCAAGGGGTGGAAACGGGCATTTTCCTTGTAGCGAATAGCATTACCGGTTTTAAAAGGTAAGCCTTCTGCGTGGTCCAGCCATTCTACAGATACGCCTGCTTCCCGTGCTGCCGCAACCTCCTGTTGCAGCTCTGCCACCTGATCGTCGGTTTCGGCATATTCGTAGGCAATCAGCTTTTTATAATGGGCATCCAGGCCTAAGGTCATGTCGGCTTCTCCTACCAGGTTAATGGCCATGTGGGCTGCCTCGGCCACCAGTTTAGCGGCTTCTTTGCTGATGCTGTTGGCCAGGTGCTGATAGCTTAGGTCTACCGAAGAAGTAAGGTGTGCGGTTGTATGGCCGGTAACACCGCTGCCAATCTGCCTGCCCTCTACAATAACCGCTTTTCGCCCTTCCTGCAGCAGACACCAGGCCGTCATCATGCCGGTAATGCCTCCGCCTACGATCAGTATTTCGGCATCCATATCGTGGTCCAGAGACGGATATGTATTCTTTTTTGCTGTATTTTGCCAGTAAGATGTTGTCATAGATTTATTTGACTTTCGTTTAAAGAGTAACCTTGACTGGCAGCTGATGTTTAGAAGAAAGGGCGCATAACCACGGACATTCCCACAGCCATGCGCATGGCTCCGAAAATATACTGGCAGCCCTGCTGCTCAACCTAAGTTTTACCGTTATCGAGATCATTGGCGGCTTGCTTAGCAACAGCCTGGCCGTGCTCTCAGATGCTGTGCATGACCTTGGCGACAGCCTTGCGCTCGGCATGAGCTACTATGCAGAAAAAAGTCGGGGCAGAAAATCAACAATCAGAACTATACCTTTGGGCTGCGCAGGTTACCCCTGATCAGCGCGGCAATCAATGCCATTATTTTACTGGGGGTTCGGTTTGGGTGGTTATTACGGCCATACCTCGCCTGCAGGCTCCACAGGCAGTGGAATCTGACTGGATGATTGGCCTGGGTATTTTAGGCGTTGCCATTAATGGCCTGGCCGTGCTGAAGCTCAAGGGTAACGAAGGCATTAACAGCCGTGTGGTGGCCCTGCACCTGAGGGAAGATGCCCTGGGCTGGGTTGCAGTACTTATTGGTGCGGTGGTGATCCATTTTACCGGCTATTACATCATTGACCCGCTTCTCTCCCTTTTGATTGCCGCCTATATCTTTTACGGGGCTTTTAAAAACCTGCGCGAAGTATATTTTCTGCTCGTACAGCGCTCCCCTGCTACGGTAGACGTGCTGCTTATCAGCCAAAAGCTTGCAGGGCTTGCCGGTATACTGCGCATCAACGATTTTCATGTATGGTCACTGGAAGGCACCCACCACATCCTGAGCCTTCATGCCCTGGTGCGCCCAAACTTAAGCCCCGAAGGTCAGCAGGCCCTTAAATCAGAGATGCGCCAAATCATTAAAAGCTTTGGAGAGTTTCACAGCACCATAGAGCTGGATTACGATCCCAATGACCATTGTGACCATTGCTGAAGATTGATTTCAGCAATGAATTTGGGAATATAAGCGATTGGGCTGATTAAAAATCGTTTAAAAATCATGCCATCAACCGTTCCAAGCACCTTGGCGAATGAGCACATTTTCTTAACTTTCCGGCATGAGCAAACACAATTCTGCAGCCAACTGGAGAACCGCTACGCAGTGCGTACACAGTGGCACCCAAATAGATCAGGAAGTAAAAGGCGTTAATACACCCATTCATACTTCATCGGCTTTTGGTTACGACGATCCTGCCAATAATAAATATCCCCGCTATTTCAATACCCCCAACCAGAAATCTGTAGTTCAGAAACTCTGCGGGCTGGAGCGTGCCGAAGAAGGCCTGCTGTTCAGTTCCGGCATGGCTGCCATAAGTGCCATGGTCCTGGGCTTATTACAAAGCGGCGACCACCTGGTCATTCCAAAGGAGATCTATGGAGGCTCTTATAGCTTTTTCAGGACAGAACTGCCTCGCTTTGGCATACTGTTTACACTCATTGACGATACAACACCAGCCGCCTATGCTGCTGCCATTACACCAGCTACCAGAGCACTTTACATGGAGACGCCCAGCAATCCCCTGTTAAAGCTCACCGACATTGTAGCTATTACAAGGCTTGCCAAGGAGAAGGGGCTGCTTACTTTTATTGACAATACCTTTGCTTCGCCCATTAACCAATTACCCCTGGAGATGGGGGTAGATGTGGTGATGCACAGCGGCACCAAATATTTTGGCGGTCACAGCGACCTTTGCTTTGGCGTATTGCTGGGCAAAAAAGAGCCTATGAAAAAGCTTTTCCCGCATGCTGTTAATACTGGCGGCAGCTTAAATGCCCAAACCTGTGCCCTTATTGAGCGTAGCCTGAAAACACTGGAGGTGCGTGTAGAACGCCAGACCCAGAATGCCATGCGCCTGGCCGAGTTTCTGGAAAATCATGCAAAAGTTGCCCGTGTAAATTATCCAGGGCTCCCCTCACATCCACAATATGCCCTTGCCCGTGAGCAGATGAAAGGATATGGGGCAATGCTTTCTTTTGAAGTTGCCGGTGGCGGACAAGCTGCCGATGCATTGGTAGAGCACCTACAGATTATTTTCCCGGCACTGAGTCTGGGCGGTGTAGAAAGCCTGATCTGCTCGCCAAGAAAAACCTCTCACCTGAAAATGAGCGCCGATGAACGCAAGGATGCCGGCATCTCAGATGGCTTGCTGCGCCTCTCGGTAGGCATTGAAGCCGCAGAAGATTTAATGGCAGACCTGGACCAGGCACTCCGCGCCTGAGGATCTCATCAATAGAACCGCGGCGTCCCCCTTACCTTTAAGTGAGCCGCCGCGGTACGTATTGCTGATTAATTGTCGTGGGCCCCATCGTCTACCCAACAGGCAATGGCATCAATCTCGGCTTGGGTAAGGCTGCCGGTTTTGGGCATTGTTTTATTTTGGGTTGCTGTTTTAATGTTAGCAGCATTGGACTGAATAGTGGCAAAGTTGGTAAAATTAGGCACGCCCGTTCCACTCACATGGCAGCCTGCAATGGCGCAGTTGTTGTCGATGATTGCCTTTATGCTTCCCTCAAAGCTAATGCCTGACAGCATATCCACACTACTGGTTGTTGTACAGTTTGCTTCGTCTTTTACGGTAAGTGTGTACGTGCCTGCCGCCAGGTTGGTAAAAGAAGGCGCTGCCTGAAAATCTGTACCATTTAAGCTATAAGTATAGTTTCCGGAGCCCCCGCTTGCTGTGGCTGTTAACGCCCCGGTGCTGGTACCACAACCGGCATGAGCATCTACCTCAGCAGCAACTTCCATAGTACTTTCTTCTGTAACACTTTGCTCACTGCTTGCCTGGCAATTATTCGCATCTTTTACAGTGACAGTATAATCCCCGGCTGCCAGATTATTAAAGGTATTGCTGGTTTGGTAGGCACCACCATTGATACTGTATTGCAAAGGTTGGGTACCACCTGTTGCATTCACCACCAGACTGCCTGTTTCCTGGTTACAGCCTGCGGCCGTAGCAGTAATAGCGCCAATATTTAGTGTGTTGCTCTGGCATGGATCTACTGCCGGCTCATCTTCAGATGAGCAGGCGAAAAGGCATAGTGATCCTGCCAGCATAAATAGTAAGCTGTTTTTCATTGGGCTAAATTTTAAGGTTTACAGATCGTAACGAAGTTGCAGCAAAGCCCCAAAGCTGGTCAGCCTGATCTGGCCGGCACCAACACCGTTTATGGGCAGTTTATAATAAGGCTCTACCTGAAGTTTTATACGGTTGAAAAGTGGTGTTTCAAATCCTACACCAGCGTTAACTACACCAAGCCAGTGCTTATTTTCATTTTTGTAGGTGTACTCGTAATTATAATAGTGATACTGAAAATTGTAGTATTCCGATAGCATCAGGTAACTTGACATACCGGCAGAGGCATACCAGCGGAAGCGCTTTCCCTGTAAAAACTGGTACTGCACGTTCAGGGGCAGGTCCAGTACTTTGCAGCTTGCATCTATATAATCCGGATCGGGATAATTCCCCATGCCCTCATAAGGCACAAAGCTTTCGTAGCTCTCGTAATTCTTCTCAGTATAAATAGCACCAGCCTGCAGCCTAAGCCTGTTCCCAAGCCGATAGCCCAGCAGCAGACCCCCACCCCATCCTGTTTTTGTAGTAGACAAACTCCCTACCTGACTCATGTCTGGTGCTGCAGCCAGTGCCAGACTCCAGCGGTGTCCACTGGGCTTTTTCCGCTCCCGAGCCACTACAGTTTCCTCTGCAGCAACAGCTGTATCAGGATCTACAGGCAATGCACGGGGTTCTCCGAAGCTAATGGCCGGGTTGCTATGTTGATAGGGAATCTTATCTAACCATACCAGGCCGCCTGCTGTTGCTTTACCAGGCAGGGATCTGCTTTCAGCTAATGCCTTGCGGCTACTGTTTAGCCCCTGCCCTTCAGAAGCTTTGGCTGTCTGGCCTACTGGAGCCTCTTGCAAAGGCTGCTCAGTTTGTTGTTGATTACGGCTACTCATAACAGTGCTATTGCCTGCGCCGCTGTTCCTGACAGCTTCGCCACCGGATACCTGGCGATTAGCAGCTTTATGCTGCCCGCCTTCTGCTATGCCAGGAGCTACATTAGCTGATTTCTCAGCTGCATCGGAAGGATTATTCGCAACTGCACCGCGCCTACCACTGTTAGTTTGTTCACTTGTAATATCTATATTTCCCTGCTGGCCGGCTGATGGAACAGTTACACCCCCAGCACCAGGAACTGCTTCTGTGGCAGGTTCACCTTCTTTCCTGGCTATATCTCCGTTACTCTTTTCTGTGGCCGCCAAAGCTCCCTTGCCCCGGGCCTCCCCGGCATTGTTGCTAATTTCGGTTTTCGTTAGACCAGGCTGCTCATTTGCCTGGCCCACTGTCGTGTGGCGCAAGCCCCACCACAAGCCACTTATGATGAGCAGCCCGGAAATGGAGGCTGCAACAGCATACCAGAAGGGCGCTATTCTTCTGCGCTGCCGGGGTGCATTTGTTGCTTCAGTATCTGTGTGATGGTTAATGGGGAAACTTTGCGGCATCGCTGCATCAAGCCTGGCTACCATATCTTCCCAGGCCGCAGCTTCAAAGGAAGGCTCATGCTGCATGCGCTGCTTCAGTCGCTCATCCCACTGCTTTGCTTGCCAACCTGGCTTTTTCATGGTCCTTTTGATATTGTTGTGACAATCGATGCTGAAGATGCGCCCTTGCCCGAGACAAATTAGATTTGCTCGTCCCTACTGAAATACCCAACAGGTCTGCTATCTCTTCATGTGCAAAACCATCCAGTACATACAAGTTGAAAACCGTTCGGTAAGCCGGTGTCAGCGTCTGTACTTCTTTTAGTATTTCCTCGTAACTGAGCTGATCCAATGCGCTGGGTTCGTCCACCTCATGCTGCACACTCTCCAGCCCACTGTGGTGCTGGTGCCGGTGCTGCTGCCGGTACGTATCGATAGCCGTGTTGATGAGGATGCGGCGAATCCATCCTTTCAGCGATTTGCCGGCATGGTATTGCGAAAGCTTGGTAAAGACTTTCAGAAAACCTTCATTTAACACATCCAGGGCTTCGTCCCGGCTGGAGGTGTAGCGCAAACAAATGCTCATGGCATAGCCATAGTAATGCTTGTAGAACGCATGCTGACTAGCACGATCGTTCTTCAGGCATCCATCAAGCAAATGCTGAGGTATTTGTTCGCTTTCGCTCACCTTCTTTCGAAATTCTGCACCAACACGATAAGTTAATCAAAAGGGTTGCGTGCCAAAACTAATTATTTTAATAAACTAATATTAATTTTTACAAAAGGCTGACTTACACCTATTTTTGCGCAATGGAACTGCAGCGGGTCGTTATTACAGGAATGGGTGCGCTTACACCTGTTGGCAATACAGTAGATGAATTTTGGGAGAACCTGCTCGCAGCAAAAAGTGGCGCCGGGCCTATTACCCGCTTCGATACCAGTGGCTACAGGAGCCGCATAGCCTGTGAGCTCAAGAATTTTAAGCCAGCAGATTTCCTGGATCATAAAACCCTGCGCCAAACAGATCGCTTTACCCAATATGCCCTTGTAGCAGCAGATGAAGCCCTCAAAGATGCACACATTGTGCTGCCGGTAAAACAGCCAGCGCGTTTTGGTATTATCTGGGCATCGGGCAATGGCGGTGTTGAAACCTTTGAGTACGAAATACTGGCTAATGCCCAAAGCCGTCTGAGGCCGCGCTACAGCCCTTACCTGATCCCCAAGGTGCTGTTAGATACACCAAGCGGTATGCTGGCGCTCCGCTATGGTTTCATGGGTGTTAATTTTGGAACCGTTTCTGCCTGCGCCTCCGCAACCACTGCCATCATAGAAGCCTTCAATTACCTGCGACTTGGCAAGGCCGACGCAATCATATGTGGCGGGTCCGAAGCACCGATCACGCCTGCCTGGGTTGGAGGCTTTGATGCCATGAAAGCACTTTCACAACTAAATGATGAGCCGGCAACAGCCTCGCGTCCATTTGATGTTAAGCGGGATGGTTTTGTTATCGGCGAAGGGGCCGGTGCCCTGGTACTGGAACGGCTGGATCATGCTTTGGCACGTGGTGCACGCATATATGCAGAGGTGGCTGGCGGCGGCATGAGCGCCGATGCCTGGCATCCCACAGCCCCTCAACCCACGGGTGCAGGCGCCCTGCTCAGCATGCGGCTGGCTATGGAGGAAGCCGGTACAAGCCCGGATAAAATAGGGTATGTCAATGCCCATGCGACATCGACCCCGGCCGGTGATGTGGCCGAAGCTAATGCACTGGCTGAATTGTTCGGCCGGCACCTCCGGCAGGTAACGATTAGCAGCACCAAAGGCCAGACCGGCCATCTGCTGGGGGCTGCTGGCGCCATAGAAGCTGTTGCTACTGCTTTAAGCCTCTTTCACCAACAGCTGCCGCCTACCGGTAACACGCAGCAGCCAGATCCTGCGCTGCCCCCTCAACTATCCATTCTGCTACACCAGGCCCAGGCCAAATCAGTAACCTGGGCCATGAGCAACAGCTTCGGTTTTGGCGGTCATAATGCCAGCCTGCTGCTCCAACAATGGAAAAAAAGTAGAATTGATTAATTTATTACAGCACAGCTTTTTAAAGTACATCTGCACTGGAGAAAACTGTATACTTGTATAGGGCAAAAGTCCCTTTGATGTATCATGCCGGATACCCCTTTTCAGTTCTATAAACGCAACAAATTACTCAGCCGTGTGCTGCTGTTTACAGCAGCTGCAGGTGGTTTGCATGCCTTTTGGGATCTGTATCAGGGCGTTTTTGTAGCAGTAATGACAGATATTGGTATTATGTTCTGGATGCTGTTGCTTTATTACCTGCATCAAAGGAACTGGACAAACGTTACCCGCTACGGCTATTTGGCTTCTGCCAGTTTAATTGTGCTGCTGTACAGTTCGGTAGTTCCGCGCGAAAATGGTGTAAACCTGCTGTTTCTGCCGCTGCTGAGTCTTGCTTTTGTTATTTTTGATTACAAACAGCACCTGGCAAAACTATTGATGTGCGCCATGGTCATAGCCTGCTATCTTTTACTTGAATTTACCCATTATCAGTTATTGGGAAACATACAATTGCTGAAAGCGCCCGATAATGGTTCATTTATTGTAAACTTCTTACTTTCCGGTGCGCTGCTCTATTTATCGCTCAATTTTATTACAAGAGCCAACCACAGTGCCGAGCAACACCTGCAGCACCTGGCAGAGGAGATGCAACATCAAAATCAGGAGCTCATCAAAACCAATGAAGAGCTCGATCGCTTTGTTTACAGCACCTCCCATGACTTGCGGGCACCCCTGCTCTCGGTGCTGGGCCTGGTGCAGCTAATGGAGGGAAAACGGGCCGAAGATGCCCAGCAGCCTTACCTGGACATGATCCGCAATCGCATCAACAACCTGGAATCGTTTATTAACGACATTACTGCCTTTGCCCGCAATGCCCGCTTGCCCCTTGCCCCGGAAATGCTGGAACTCAAGCCGCTGGTGCAGGAAGTAATCACTTACCAGCAGTTGCTGTACCACGACCGAAAGCTGGACCTGCACAATGAAGTGTATATAAACCACCCCATTGCAATTGACCGGCAGCGTTTGCTTACCGTACTGAACAGCCTTGTTGGTAACGCCATCAAGTACCACCGCATGCAGCACCCGCAGGCATTTGTGACCATAGGTGCACGCGTGCAGCAGGAACAGCTACACCTGTGGGTAGCCGATAATGGCCCTGGGATTGCCATTCCTGTGCAGGCGCGCATGTTCGATATGTTTTACCGGGGCGATGAGCGTTCCGGTGGTTCGGGTCTGGGCCTCTACATTGCAAAAGAAACCGTAGGGAAGTTAGGTGGTAAGATAGCGGCAGAATCAGTGCCAGGTCAGGGTACTACGTTTCATGTGTGGCTGCCGCTGCTATCGATCGATCTAAAAAAAGCGATAACTCCTGAAAAGGATACGACAATAACGCCTGCTGAAGCCGTAACTGCCTAGGCTATTCTCCATGCACCTTCTCTTGATCAGAATTTTCATAGCCCCTTCTGTAGGGCTGGCTGAAAGTAAAAACCCTGTAATGTGGGAAAAATGGTCATGTTTCAGCAGGGAGTTTAATCTGATCCAGTTCTGGATAAAGCATTCCCCAATTAAATTAAGCACTATCGGCAGGTCTTGAATTTGCATGAAGCAACTGTATGTTACCCTAGTGTTGGTTCTTCGCTGCTTGCCATTTTCCGTCTTTTCTCAAGCACTTAAGCTTAGCTAACCAAAAGGTGCATGGGCTTGCCTGTAAATGAGTATACAGCTCATGCGTAACTGTTGTACAGAAGCTGTGAGTAGAATGGTTTTGTAGCAGGCTTTAAGGGTTAGATCAATCCAAACAATTCAGCGTACTGGCAAAGTACTGCAAAGGAGTTGGTTTGAAGTTTCTTCCTGATGTTTTTGTTATGGGTATCAACGATAGATGCTGAGATGCGCAGTGTTTTGGCCACAGCCTCGCCTGTTTCTCCCAGTGCCAGCAGCCGGAGTGTTTCTTTTTCTTTACCGGTCAGCTGGTTAAATTTAGCCATATTGTTTTTAATAAAGGCTTTCTCTTCCAGCAGCCGCTTCACCTGGGCTGTTTCACACTGTTTTGGATCTGCCGGAGAAACAAAGGATATCAGCAGAATCGGCATGCCTTCCCGGTCACGCAGTAATATTTTCATATTACAGACATACCAGCTCCATGGATGCGCTATGGAGGGCCTTACCTGCTGAAAGAAAGAAATGATATCTCCTGGAATATTTCGCTCAATGAAATCAAAAATTTGGGGCGCATACTCTTTACTATCTTCGGGATTGAAAAATCTGACGTGATAGTCAGGCCCCATTGCTGTTAATGCTTCCATGTCCACGCCCAGTATCCGAAGCCCCATGGGTGACATATATCTAACAACCAGACCGCGGATATCATGTATGACGACGATGCCGGGTATTTGATCTGCCACTGCAGCTATTGCTGCTACCTTTTCCGCTATTACTTTATTTAAACTCTTTTCCTGTTCTAGTTTACTTTCTTCAAAACTATCCATAGAAACCCAGAAGCCTATTTAAAAAATTTCACTCCATAAGATAGAAGAATTATTAAGAATATGCCCCTTTTAAGGAAAAAGAAGGCTAATCTTTAGCTAAGGGGATTTTAAAAAATATGGTTTGGAAGTTTTTAGCGGTAATGGCGAACGACCTGAACATGCAGGGTTTCTCTACAAAATCTCCTTACGATGAAGGCCGCTGCCTCTATTATGGAAATTTCATCAAATGTTATCAGTTAAATATTTGACAGTCATTAACGTGCTGCCAGTACTGCCTGAACGGGCGTCCATTGTATTTCCGGATACCGTTTATTGTCAAGTTGCTCCAGTTTGGCGCGGCCGCTCAACATGTTGCGCAGGTACTGCATGCCCTGCCAGGGTGGAAAGACGTCATTGTTCTTCGGCATCAGTTTACGGGTAACCTTAATCATCAGGTCAAGCACACCCAGACCTCCGGCGCGCAACAGCCCATATTCCTTTCCTGTTGCCTTGCTGGCTACAATTTTCAATTCACGCGGGCTTAAAACGTCTCCTGCAATGCGGAGGTACCGTGGGGTGTGGGGGTCCAGGGCCGCAGCGGCGGTAAATTTTGCAGTATCTTCAATGGTAGTAAAATCCATCTGCTGGTCAGCATCACCCCAGAAAAGGATCTTTTTGAGCGGAAAAAGGACAACCGGCGCCTGGCCGGTCAGTAGATCTGCAAACATGCCATTGAGGATGGAGGTAGCGGCGATCGGCGCCTTGTCCAGCCGTTCTTTGAATGTTTTGCGAAAGTCGAGGTTTCGGTTGGTTCCGTAAGGAAGCTTTGTAAAATCTATAGCGAAGTCGGAAGGGATAAAGCGTGGAACACCAGCTGCAACAGCTGCATCAAGCAGCCTCGCCTGCATCTCAACGATTACATCTTCGAGTCCCGATAGGGCTGAAATAACACAAGAACCCCCTGTGCAGGCGCTTGTTAAATCTGACACACTATTAAAATCGACCTGAATAATTTCTGCACCTTGTTGCCTTA
>JASLAE010000032.1 GCA_030147305.1 Cesiribacter sp. | reverse complement strand
GTAGCATCCCAGGCTAATGTTTCAGGCATCAGGTCAACATTAGAGTTTAAAGCCTCGTCCCATTTAATTAAGTGTCCTGAATAGGTAGCGTACCGCCCCATCAGGGAGGTCAGGGTACTTTTGGCTGCATTTTCTGCATCGGCAAATTTATACTGGCCTGCATCTATAGCAGCAAAAAGTTCGTCATGTTCGGTCTGGTAGGGATTGGGGTCTGCTTTTCCGGTATGATCATAGATTACATTGCCTTTGGCGCCCCATAATTTTCCTTTGTTATCGGCAGAGAGGTATACTCTTCCCTTTGTCCCCTGGAAGCTTTCATCTACCCGGTTGTCGGTACCCTCATAGTGGCGGCACTGACTTTGCAAAACGGTACCATCTTCATAGAGAAACTCTACGGTATGGTTGTCGTAGATCTCACCGTATTCCTTACCTGTGCGCAAAAAGCGGCTTCCTGTTCCCTGGGCTGACACAGGGTAGCTGTTTTTTACCCAGTTGGCAACATCTAAGTTGTGGATGTGCTGTTCGGTAATATGGTCTCCGCAAAGCCAGTTGAAATAGTACCAGTTGCGCATCTGGTATTCCATTTCCGTCTGGCTGGGCTGGCGCGCATTCACCCACACACCGCCACTGTTCCAGTAAACCTGGCCTGATACGATATCTCCCACGGCGCCATCCTGAATCCGCTTCATGGTTTCGCGGTAGTTTTGCTGGTAATGGCGCTGCAAGCCTACTACCACGTTTAGCTTTTTGCGCTTTGCTTCTTCGGCCGCCGCCAGCACTTTCCGCACACCCGGCGAATCGGTAGCAACCGGCTTCTCCATGAAAACATGCTTGTTTTGTCGGATGGCTTCCTCAAAATGCATGGGCCTGAAACCGGGAGGCGTAGCCAGCAGGACTACATCTGCCTCGGCAATGGCCTGCTTGTAGCCATTGAAGCCAACAAACATTTTTTCTTTCGGAACTGCTACCCTGTCTTTGCCAAACTTCTCAAATAGGGGCTGATAGCTGCTGTCCAGCCGATCCTGGAAGGCGTCTGCCATGGCCACCAGCTTAACATTAGGTTTTGCGGCAAGAGCCTGAAAGGCAGCGCCGGTGCCTCTGCCGCCACAGCCCACCAGGGCAACTTTTATGGTGTCTTTACCACCTGCATAAGCGCCTGCGGCCTGAGCGCCAGTAAAAGGAAGGCTGCCCAACATAACGCCACCGGCCAGCAAGGCAGATGTTTTAAGGAATGTTCTCCGGTCATTGCCTGATCCGGATTCGGTATTATTTTTTTCCATACTGTAAGTGCTAAGATCGTAAACTAAAAATCTGCTATTGGTTTGCGAGTATAATATGCTTCAATTTCTTCTTTTGAAGGTGGGTTTACCGGGCGTACCAGGCGAATGCCAATAAACGGCGCTTCGGGAAACCACCAGTTGCTTTTCGGAATTTGGGGGTCGATCCTTTTCCAGTCAGGGTCAGATTCCATCCGATTGGCAGAGCGCAAGGCTGCTGCCGGATCCTGAAACGAACCTCCCCGGATTGAAAGCGGATATAGCTTTTCGGGTATGGCAACAGGATCTTCTGCTGCTTTGCCGCTTAACTGCTGATAAAAATGGGGAATATACTGATCGATGGTCCATTCCGCCACATTGCCATGCATGTCGTACAATCCCCAGGCATTTGGTTTTTTGCTGCCGACGGGATGTGTTTCACCTTTGCTGTTTTGGGCATACCAGGCATACTCCTCCAGGCTGGCAGAATCACTGCCAAAGGAATAGCTGGTGCCTGCTCCTGCACGATTTGCGTATTCCCATTCAGCTTCTGTAGGCAATCGGTAAAAAACACCGGTTCTGGCATACAGCCACTTACAAAACTGAATGGCGTTGTACTGGGTCATACCCACTGCCGGATGATTTTCTTTGCCCATGCCGAAGGTCATGTCCAGGTAGGGTTTGGTGGGCCGGGCAATGGCATCTACGGCCGGGCTTATGGTTTCATTGCTCTGGCTAACTTCATAATCCTTGTACACAAAAGGTTCAAAGAGGTCCCAGCTTACTTCATATTTGCTCATCCAGAAAGGGCTGATCTTTACCAGCTGCTGCGGGCCTTCGTCTTCCTCCCTTCCCGGCTCTTCTGCGGGGCTGCCTATTTTAAATTCTCCTGCAGGGATGGCCACCATTTCAAATTCAAGATTCGTACCCTTAATTTCCTGCACGTATGGTTCGGACGAACTTTGCAGGGCCGCACCCGGCTGGGCCGCACCCGGTTGGGAGAAGCCTTTCAGGGGAGCTAAAGCTAAAAGAGCTCCACCAAACAGTATGGTGGCAAACATATGTTTAAAACTTTGCATTTTGATTTTATAACAGTTCCTGCAGCGCCTGATCGGCATTGCAGGAACCATCAATTTCTAAAGCTGTAAGTACTATCAGTTTATGTATTGGTTAGAAGGAAGCCTTTTTGTTATTTTCCTTTGCTTCCCCACCGGCTATTTTTTTCATTGAATACAAATATTCTACCAGGTCTACCAGCTCCTGTTCTGTCATGCCCTGATGCAGGTTAGGAGGCATCAAAGAATTTTCCATTTTGGTCCTGGAAGCCAATTTGGATTTGTCATACTTCACGGACACCCCACCAGGCAACTTCAGTGTTATTTCATCCTCTGTTTCGCTGGCAATAATGCCCATTGCTGTGCTGCCATCTTTCATCTTCAGGGTATAGCCTTCATAACCAAAGCTGATTCCGGCATCCGGATGGAGTATTGCTTCATAAATTGCTTCTTTTGGCAATTTGTCTCCGATTTCTGATAGCGCAGGACCAAAGTCTGCACCCTGCCCCCTTATCACATGGCAGGTCTGGCAATACTGGGCAGATACTGTGCTTCCATGCTCCACTACACCTTTGCGCTTGGCTAATTCACCAATGGGTGCTAAGGCTTTCCCTTCTTTCGGATCAGCTACTTTCAGGTATTTGGCTGCTTCTTCACGAACAGAATACCGATAAACACTGGACAAAGCTGTGGCTGCGGTGGGCTCCAGATCTTTTGGTAATATTCCTGCCTTTACCACGCTTAACAGCCTGTCTTCACCACCCCATCCCCAACCAAGAGATTTAACTGCTTGTTGACGTACCGCAAAACTGCGATTTTTGTCCCGGATCACTGCCTCTATCAAATCCATAGATTCCTCGGTCTGAACCCTGGTAAGCGCAGTTAACATCGCTTTAGCAGTTTCATCCTGCCTGCTGTTCACGGCATTACGCACTACAGCAGTGCCACCCTGGTCCAGCATAAGCCTTACCGCCTGTACTCCTATACTGCTGTCGGGGTTGTTCAGGGCAATTTGTAACAACTCCTTGTGATGATCTTTCAGCTCGTAGCGTTCAACAAGATTTACAAAATCCTGTGTTCCTTTTATTGAGGCAGATGCCAGTGTTTTTTGTAAAGCAGCTTTGGCCTTTGGTGATTTCTTAACAGTTTCGTTGCTTAAGTGACTTAAGGCCAGACGGGTAATGTGCTCCTGGCTGGCATGTTGCTGATCCAGGAGTGCCAGCAACACTTCTTCTTTAGCTGTGTTACTGGCACCCTGATGAAAATCAAACGCCCGGAAGTACCGCAGGCGTTCGGCATCGCCTGTATTAGTATGGGTGATGCGCTCAGCCAGCAATGGAATAGCCTCGGCCGTTCTTGCTCTCCAGACAATATCATTGCCGGCAGCAGCAGTAACCCCATCGCCCGCTTTGGCTTTCCAGGCTGGGAAAAAGGTGTCCCACTGCTCATCTGCGGCAATACCCAATGCTTCCAGGTACCAGCGATCCCTGCCATCGTGCTGTAGCGCTAAATCTGCCCATAGGGTTGCTGCTTCCGGAGCCGTATTGTGCCGCAAAGCAATGGCAGCTTCCCGCCGCACCTGAGGTGATGGATCATTTACCAGCTGCTTTACATAAGGGATAACATTGTCTTGTGTTTGCCTGGCGACCCGGAGCCCGGTAATCCTGATATCAGAATTTTTGTCTTTAAGGGCCTCCTGAATCCATTTCTTGCCGTTGCTTCCTTCATTTTTTGCTAAAAGCCAAAGGGCTCTTGCCCGGAAACGGGGGTTGTCTGATGTCCATAGTTTCTGAAGCGCGGGCTCCGCCTTTGGGCCCATCTGGTGCAGCGTGGTCCATGCCAGGTAACGAACCGCATTGTTTGGGTTTTGCAGTGCTTCCACGGCTCCTTCGGCTGTTGACAGATCTGGCGTGGAGGGCTTATAAGCAGTGCCAGAAGGGGCAATCCGATAGATTCGGCCACGATTCATATCACCCATCTGGTGGCCACCTACACCCGGATCGTACCAGTCGGCAACAAACAGGGAACCATCCGGGGCAACAGCCACATCCGATGGGCGGAACCACTGGTCACGTACACCTTCCAGTATGTTGACAATTTCTGCTTTATAGCCGGCTCCTTCGTTTGTTACCGGATAGGCTCTGACAATGCTGGGCCCCGCATCGGCATGAATCATCTGGTTCCGGAATACTTGTGGCAGTAAATTGCCTTCATAGACCAGGATGCCTGTTGGTGAGCCTGCGCCGGTTTGCAGCAGGTTTGGCACCACGCCCGGGTCGTTCAGGTGCCAG
>JASLAE010000020.1 GCA_030147305.1 Cesiribacter sp. | reverse complement strand
GCAGTTTCGTCACCCATCTTTTGCCGGTCTACCAAGAGCTCTGTCAGGCTGCCAAAGCAAGCAAAGCCAGCATTGCGGGTGCTGGCGCCAGCCGGGAACATGCTACGCTCCAGTACCACTACACGGGCAGAAGGTCTTTTTTCTCTTAGTTCAATGGCAGTAGACAAACCCGTAATGCCCCCACCTATGACAATATAATCAGCTTTGATATAGCTTTCTATTTCCCAAAAACTTAGCATGCTTAAAGATAGTGCTATGTGGGGAGTGTGCCAAGAGGATAAATCATAACAGGCATGGCAGCACTTATAGAAAATGCTTATATTCGACTGTCACCACCCATGACCCCTCATTATGACTGATCCCGTAGTATTACTCAACAAAGCAAAACAGTCTAACTTTTACCTGTGGCTGCTCAACCAGGTGCTTAGTCGCATCATTCCATTCAACCTTCCGCATAAATTCCAGATTCTTGAGCTGAGTGATACGCACATTAAAACCAGGCTGCCCTATATCAGAAAGAATAAAAATCATATTGGGGGGCTTCATGCCTGCGCACTGGCGACCCTCTCCGAGTATACGACAGGGGTAATGCTGCTATCGGGCCTGAGCCCTAAAGAATACCGTATCATCCTGAAGAACCTGGAAATACAATACTTTTACCAGGGGAAAATGGATGCTTATGCCACCTGGCGCATCAATGCAGACTTTGTGCAGAAGTCGGTGTTGGATGCCTTGAAAACTGCTGAATCCATTGTACTGCCTTGCGAAATACAGATCCACGATCAGCAGGGAAACCACCTTTCTACCGCCAGGGTATATTGGCAAATAAAGCCCTGGGCAAAAGTAAAAACCGGGAAAGCACAACTCGAAAAAGCCGCCTAAAACAATGCGCAGGATCGATAACCTTCTGGCAGAATTTGGCCAAAGCCATCAGAATCCGCTAAACAAAGTCATTTACTGGGTTTGCATTCCGCTCTTTTTCTTTAACCTGGTTTGTCTGATCTGGCCAATTCCACCAGGTCCGCTAAATGATCTTTATAGTTATAAAACTGCTGCCTTTGCCAATTGGGCAACGCTGTCGCTGGTGCTTATACTATTATATTAATCGCTTTTTGCTGTGATTTAGCTTAAAAACTTTTTCATTTTTTTGCATTTCAGTTGTAATTAAATTTTAAAACCGGAGTCTACAGGAAAGGCTGATGGAGTAGGGTTGGTTAAGTCATTCATAAAATCAATCTTTATTTTTTAAACCATGCAACCAAATCAGTACCAACATCATCTAAACATAAAACCCTTTAAACCATGAAAATACTTTTCAACCTTGCCCTGGGCTTATTCATTAGCCTCTCTGCCTTCGCACAAAATACAGAAACCCGTGCAGTGAGCAACTTCACCAAATTATCCATTGGCGTTGCTGCCGATGTGCGCTTAACCAAGGGTCCTTTCAAACTTACGCTTGAAGGCGATGATCTGGATGAAATTGAGACCACTGTAAAAGGAAATCAACTGGTAATTAAAAACAAAAACAACGACTGGAGCATATTTGGTAATGATACCGATGATGTAACCATTCATATTAGTATGCCAGCCCTTGAAGGTGTATCCGTAAGTGGTTCCGGCAAATTGGAAAGCGAGGACCAGTTTACCAGCAAAACCATGAAAATACAGGTAAGTGGCTCAGGTGATGTGATTCTCAATGTGGTTGCTGACAGGCTGGAGACGCATGTTTCGGGCTCAGGGGAGATACAGACTGCTGGCAGCGCCCAGGATTTTGAAGCACACATCAGCGGTTCTGGCAAAGTTAGGGGTCAGGAAATGCGCGCCCAAACTGTAGATGTTCACATCAGTGGCAGTGGCGACTGCTATATCCATGCTGATAAGACTATTGAGGCACACATTAGCGGTAGTGGCAACGTAAGCTACACAGGAAATCCTACTAATGTGAACGCACGCACCAGTGGCAGCGGAAAAGTAACCAAACGTGGATAATAAGCTTTAGCCATTGCAACAGGCTACCGCCCCTGTTCTTTTCAATGCAATCAAGCATCACCTTGGCTGGGTGCAACTGCAGATCAGGATGCACTCCCCCTCAGCAACACCTCAAATACTGCGCCGACTCCTTTTACCCATTGGAGCGGCGCAGTTTGATTTTTATACAGGCAGCCTCAGCATAGATCCGCTTGTTTCAGAAGTAAAAGCTTATCTGCTGCAAAATGGAGTCAGCACTCAAGAACTATATAAACGCTGGATCGACGAAAAGCTGGGACACCGGCTGGTCACCCTATCCGACACTTCTGTCTGGGTGCTCCGGCTGGGAAAGCAGCCAGACTTTTGGGTACACCTGCATCCTGCACGCTATGCTCCTCATACCATGAGGTTAAAAGCTGCTACTTTAAAAACAGCCATTGCTTTGGCTGTATTCTATCCGCAAGAACTGCCTGTAAATCCTCCTGCCCTTAGCAGCGTAAATGAAATCCGCTCGTTTCTACAACTGCCGCCCCTCGCCGCAAAACATTTGCACGAAGGACTCTGGCAAACTGTAAAGCTTATTGCTCACTAGCACCGGCAGCCAACAACATTAGTTGCATATTCAACGTTTAGGTTAATATGCAAGCCCCTAAACATTTTGGCAGATTGGTAAATGTAGCTGCTGAGCAGATCAGCAAACATTTACACCATCACCTGCAAATGCAGAAGCTGGATCTTACGCCCGATCAGTATCGAATTCTGAACTGGCTACAGGAAGATGAGGGCTGCACCCAGCAGGATATGGCAGCCAAAGCCCGCAGAGACCGGGGCGCCATCTGCAGAATTGTGGATACACTGGAAAGAAAGGGACTTCTGGAACGCAGTCCGGACAAGCAAGATCGTAGAATTAACCGGCTCTACTTAAGCAATGAAGCCAAAGAGATTTTACCCATTGCCAGCCGTGCAGCACAAGAGGCGTTAGGAATAGCCTTGAAAGGTATTACAGCAGAGGAGCTCACCAGTTGCAGCAGTGTACTGGAAAAGATCGTCCTTACCCTGGAGAATGAAAGAGAAACAACAAAAAATGGTTAAGAAAAGATGAACATTGCAATAATCTCGTCCAGTATTAGAAAAGAACGCAGATCGCATGCCGTGGCAGAAGAGTTGTATCGGCGCCTGCAAAATAAAACAGACGTTGACCCACAGCTTATCGATCTGCAGGCTTATGCCTTTCCTCTCTTTGAGCAGCTCTATACTGCTGAAAAAGCCTCTGCCCTTACAACTGAATTACAGCAGCGCCTGCACAAGTCAGCTGCCATGATATTCATCTCCCCTGAGTATAATGGCAGTTACACGGCTGCCCTTAAGAATATGACCGATGGTTTTAGCAAAGCCGAATTTTCTGGCAAACCAATTGGTGTTGTAAGTGTATCTACAGGTATTCTGGGCGGCATGCGCGGGGCGCAACTCATGCAACAACTGGTGTTGGGACTCTCTGGTTATCCCATTCCGCAAATGCTGCTGGTGCCGGAAGTAAACAAAAAATTCAATGAACAGGGCACTATGGTAGATGCGGCCTTCGATAAAAAAATAAGTGTGTTTTTAGATCACTTTCTCTGGTTCACAGAGGCCATTGTTGCCAAGAAGCTACAGGATAAGGCGACGGTAGTACAGGTAAAATAAGTAGCAGAAAGATTTGCGGTTGCATGCACCCAGTGCTTCACCCTAAATCCATTTAACCCTTAGCACATCGGCTTTGATCCCCACTTCTTTAAAAAAGCGCAACCAATACAGCTGCTGCGGGGAGAGGGAATCCGTAGGAGATTTCACCTCAACAAAAAAGTACTCTTTCTTTTTCTTGGACCAAACAAAAAGATCCGGAAATCCCTTTCCATATTCTTTCAGGTTTTGAGCCATGGCCAGCAGTACCTGGTGCAGTGCCTTTGCCGGTACTTTTTTACAGGCCGCCTCCAGCAAGGGTAATGTATTTTCATGCCAGCCCACCAAAGGGTTTCCAATACCCCATTTCTGGTCGTAGGTGTTGCGCAGGTGCCGAAGTAAGGCTTTTGTAGTGCTCAGAACTTCTGTCTTAGCTTTCAGGGCTTCCTGTCGCCGGTTTAGGAACTGAGGTAAGTATAAGTCTGCGGGAAATCGTTGCAGTGGACTGTGATACACCGGCACATCCTGATCAAAAATCACATCCCAGAAAAGCAGGCCAAAAAGACTGCGGAACAGATAATTCTCACTGTACAATACTTCATATCCCTTGTCGGCAAAGTGTCTGATCACCCCTTTTTCAACATAATACCGATAGGTTTCTGATATCTGAATGGAATCTGCCTCTTTCAGGAGCTGGGTAGTAGCCCGCACAGCCTTTTTTCGCTGTAGCTTTTCGCAGAAATCATGGGAAAATATACTTTCTTCGGCATTGAGTGGCGCCTCCTGCATCTGGTGGCAAAGCTGCAGCGCTTCCTGCACCTCCCCTTTTTTCTGTAGCAGGCGTACCTGCCGTTCGCGGGAAGGTGGTTGTTCGCTGTACCGGTACACTTCCAGCGCCCAGTCGCACTGATGCTGGCGCTCAAGCAGGCGGGCCAGCTTAAGTGTAAGCCTGTCAAAAGTAGGTCTGGCTTCTATACCCAGTTGCTCGCCCCTACCGGCTATTTGCATAAACCAGGTATAGAGCGTTTCCGCAACAGGATCTTCCCGCAGCTCACGAAATTGCTGGTAAACTCCCGAGATCCAGAATTTGTCTTCAATCTCCTGACGGCTGTTAAACTTCGGCACCAGCTTGTTGGCATCCAGCGTTTCATACTGTACAAATCCCAGATCGCGTACCACAAACTCAGACATCTCGCCGCCCAGATAACCAAAGAAAAGAAATTTTAACAGTTCATATTCTTCCAGATAGCGCTGCACCACAATGGTTTCCATTTCCATCAGTGCCGAAAGGAGTTCAGGGTGATCTACGGCAGCAAGCATACGCTCTAATAAAAGCTCTTTCTTCAAAGGGCTTAAACCTTTAACTGCAGGATCTATGTGTTTCCAGAGCTGGCAAAGCTCCTGTTTGTTAAATACCTGTAATGCCTTATCTAGTACCGGGTAAAAGCTTTCATTTAAGATAAGACAGAAGCCTGCTGTGACCAGCTCCTGTAGTGGTGCCGCAAGGTCACCAATTTCAGGATAATTAAGCTTTTGAAGGCGGAAAAACTGCCCTTTACGATTGGCAAAACGCAGAAACAGACACTGCCCGGCTTCGCTTAATGCACTGAATTTTGCAATAAACCCCTTTTCCTGCTCGGAAAGCAGTTGATCGTATTTCGCCTCTACAAACTCCAGCAGAGCATAAAAATTATCAAGATAATATTTCGGAGGCAAGGTAATTGCCGGCTGCGCAGTCCATCCCATCGTTTTGTAAAGATAAGGAAATCAGGGCAATGAAAGAGAATACCAGGTGCGATTTTACCAGTCTGGCTGTAAAGAGTTTTCAGGACATAAATGGGAGTATAGAGGTCTAAAAAACAGGCTTTCTATGATGTTGGGACCTCCTTAATTCATCTATAAAGCTCTTGTTACCTTAGTTAGCCTAATGAAAGAAAAAAGCAGCAAAACCTGGTGGTACTGCTGCTTTAATTTATTTTAAATACAGTGATAAACTTAGCGGGCAAGTCGGCTCAAACGTTCTTCCAGATAATTGATTCGGTTTGTCAGGAAGTCAATTTTCATGCGTAACTCCTGCATGCCTTCGGTATCTGCAGGTGCGTAAGATTGCTGAACTGCATATACCGGTGCCTGGGGTACAGGTAATTGTGCCGGAGCAGCCTGGGGCAACTGCTGCTGCTGTTGCTGCGGTTGAGGTTGAGAAACTTCCTGCTGTGCAGGATGAGCTGTCTCCTGTACTTCATCAGTTTCGATTTCTGGCTGCTCATCTGCTGCAGTAGCCTTTGCTGTTTTTTCTTTCTGCTGCGGAACAGAAATACCAGTCTTTTGGGCCAGTTGATCTACAGTTACACCCAGTTCAGATAATAAAACACTCATAAACTGAGGCGTTGGCGATTGCTTACCCGCCAGTGTTTTATTGAGTCTGTACATGGAATAACCAGTGGCTTCAGCCATTTGCTCTGGTGTTTTGTCAGACTTAAGTACCAGTTTACGAATTTGCTTACCTACTTTAGGCCAATGCTCTTCACTGGTCATAATCTGGAAACCTGGATGCTCCTGGGTGGCAGATAATGTAGGTCGGCCCTTACCCGATTGCAACCAGCTTGGGTTGATAAAGCCTTCGTAAGCATCTAAAATTTTAGTGATAGTGCCTTTTCTGGGTTTTTTATCTTCTGAATAAAGGTTACGCAGTGTGCCGTAGGCAATACCTACTTCTTTTGCGAATCGGTTAGCACTAACTTTCAGAATATCGTCCTGAAAAAACTGAATACGATCATTGACTTTGGAGAGATCGTAAGAATTTGTGTTCATTACTGGGAATTATTAGAATAAAAAGGAATACAGATACTAAAAAATCTATATAGATAGAACAAAAGAAGCATACCTTAAGAAACTTAGCAAATATTTCCATAAAAATATTTGCTAATATCCGTCTAATACAGAGATTTTCATTCATTAATGGCTGTAATTATGTATAAACTTCAACAATAGATTTTTTTATATAATTAGCCTAAGGAGTTTGCACTAAAATTGAACATCTATCAACACCAACAAAAAAATTGAAAGTGTAGCGGATCCCCATTCTATATTGCTGCTATAGGGTGATAATCACCCTGTGCTGAAGGAGGAACTGAGAGAAAGTTTACTTGAGACACCCTATTTAACCGGCCGGCAGTGGTGCCAAACCTGCTGGTTTTTAATGTATTTTTAATAGGTAAATATACTACGCACTTAATGAAATAGGGATTTAGATTTACAAAATTTACCTATACAGCATCCTAAAATAAGGCTATTTAAAACTATTAGTATAGTAACTGGTGCAGCTTTTATGACGAAACAGTTACACCACTTCATAAAATAAAATGCCTGAAAAAATTATTTAATGGAAAAGAGGGCTTCTTATTTACATTCATAAAAGATGTCGTATAATATGCTGATCTGTATGATAGACTGAATAATGTACGCAACAAATCATATGTGTCATAATTTAATTATGCCGCTTTTCACAGACTTACAGAACTTAAACAGTTTGCATGCTTGTCTTTGTACCACTATCGATGGCTTAAAAATTCATCGCCTTCATTCACAAAACTTCTGTTTTGATGTATTAAGGTTTTGGAAAAGCGTAACAGATGCTCATCATTGAAGTTGTATACTACGATACACTGAATAGATACTTTAAAGTTTTATTTCATCTTACTGATCAATGGCAAATAGAAAGGACTGGCGTCACAAACTTTATATCATCATTTTTAGGTCTGACACTCCAGGTGGAAAGGCTTTTGATGTGGCCCTGCTTATTTTTATTTTATTCAGCATTTTAACTGTAATACTGGAGAGTGTTACTTCCATTCGTTTACGGTATGGCAATTTGCTTATGATGATAGAGTGGTTTTTCACCATTAGCTTTACCATAGAATACTTGTTACGCATTATTGTTAGCCGGCGACCACTCAACTATATCTTTAGCTTTTATGGCATCGTAGACCTCCTGTCAATTGTACCAACCTATCTAAATGTAATTTATAGTGGTACCCGCTTTTTACAGGTCATCAGGGGATTGCGGCTGCTCAGGATTTTCCGGATCCTGAAGCTGGGTCGCTATCTTGGAGAAGCCGAAACACTAAAACGGGCACTAAGAAACAGTACTTATAAGATCACGGTTTTTATTGGCGTGGTATTAACGATAGCGATGATCGTAGGCGCTATGATGTATTTAATTGAAGGGCCAGAGCATGGTTTCAATAGCATACCTATGGGCATGTACTGGGCTATTGTAACGCTCACTACCGTTGGATTTGGAGATATCACTCCACAGACAACACTGGGACAATTTCTGGCTACTGTGCTCATGCTGATGGGTTATGGTATCATTGCCGTACCTACCGGTATTGTATCCTCTGAGTTAACCAAAGCAGACAGGTCAAGCCATCCGGTGGAGGTAATTGCCTGCCAGAACTGCCTTCCCAAGGATCATCCGGCTGATGCAAGCTTCTGTAGATTTTGTGGTCTTAAGCTGAACAGGCCGCCCGTTGAACAGCAACAAAAAGTTTGAAAAATCCTTGTTATCCCCCGCTGCTATTCCTTACTTTAAGGGAAGAAATCAACCAGCCACCTCCCACTTTTTTTCATCAGTGCGTACCATACCCTTTGCCGGTTTTATACTGTCAATAAGCCTGTTTTTTTATTCAAGCCTTAGTTTTGGGCAAACTGTTCTACCTTATGCCCGCAGCATTGTCGATACCCTTTCTGCCCCAGGCATGCATGGCCGTGGGTATGTAAATGATGGCCATGCCATAGCTGCCCAGTTCATAGCCGAAGAGTTTAAGCAGCTGGGTTTAAAATCATTTGGCAATGGTTATTATCAGGAGTTTTCTATTGCTGTGAATACCTTTCCAAAAGAGGTTTCACTTAAGGTAGATGATAAAGAATTAAAACCTGGCACTGATTTTCTGGTAGCACCCTGTTCCCAAAATTTAAGTGGGCATTTTGCGGTATTCCCGCTGCCCCTAGCCGCCATGAAAGATCCAAAGCTACTGCTTTCTGTACTGGAGCAGGCCCGGGGAAAGGCGTTGCTGGTTGATAAAACCCAGTTTGCTGCTGCAGCCAAAGAAGACAAACAGCGCCTCGAAGAAGTGCTGGCTTTTTTGAGAAATTTTAAGAACAACCCTGCAGTCGCTACCCTGGTCCTCACGGACGAAAAGCTTACCTGGCATGTTTCCCAAAAACCCTGTGAACGGCCCGAGGTAGTAATTAGCAAAAGCAGTATTGCTACTGATTTTAAGGAGGTAAAACTGGAGGTGCAAAGCCATTTTATCCCTGATCTTACCACGCAAAATGTAGTAGGCCTGCTTCCCGGTAAAGATCCTGGTAAAGGTTTATTGGTTTTCAGTGCCCACTACGATCACCTGGGCCGCATGGGACAGCAGGTGTATTTTCCTGGTGCTAACGACAATGCCAGTGGTGTTGCCATGCTCCTGAGCCTTGCCAAGCATTTTTCCGAGCCTGCCAATCAGTTCGAGCTGGACATCCTGTTTATTGCTTTCGGAGCAGAAGAAGCCGGTTTGCTCGGCTCTCAATACTTTGTGAGCAACCCGCTTGTGCCGCTGGAAAAAATCAGCTTCATGATTAACCTGGACATTACCGGCACCGGCGATGATGGCATTAAAGTGGTCAACGGCAGTATCTTTACAGAACAGTTTGCCACTTTACAAAGTCTGAACACAGAAAGGAAGCTATTGAAACAGGTAGCCCCCAGAGGCGAGGCCTGTAACAGCGATCATTGCCCCTTTTATGAGCAGGGCGTTCCTTCTTTCTTTATTTATACATTAGGAGGCATACAGGCTTACCACGATGTGCATGATAAAAGTGAGACCCTGCCCCTCACTGAGTTTGAGGATCTGCACCGCCTGCTGATAGATTTTTCTAAAAAACTTGCGTTAATATACTAAAAGTAGGATCGTTGATTTTTTGGTATGCCTTCGGCAAAAAGTCAATCAGGTCTGAAGCGATGATCGCCTCCTGCCCCAGTTCCCTGGCAGCCAAGTCTGCCGAAAGGCCATGTAAAAATACGCCAAGCACTGCCGCATCGAAAGGCTCGTAGCCCTGCCCCAGCATGCCGGCGAGGATTCCCGTAAGTACATCTCCGGTGCCACCCGTTGCAAGCCCCGGGTTTCCGGTACTGTTAAAATACACTCGGCCATCTGGTGCCGCTATGCTGGAATGAGGTCCCTTTAAAACTACTACTACATTCCATTTCTTACTAAACTCCTGCTGTTTCAGCAAACGTTCATAGTCGTGTTGCCAGGTGCCGACTAAACGCTCAAACTCTTTGGCATGCGGTGTAAGTATGGCTTGCTTCGGCAGATGCTCCAGCAAATCCGGATAGCGTGCCAGCAGGTTGAGTGCATCTGCGTCTAAGACCATCGGTATTTGTACCGACTGCAGTAATTCCTGAAAGGCCTTGCGGGTATGTTCTGCCGTACCAAGTCCTGGCCCCACCCCCAGCACTGTAAAACCTTCCAGGTCCGGCACCGTGCTAAATTCATTTACATTTTCATCTACCAGTGCCATGGCTTCGGGCACAGCTGTTTGTATGATGGTATAACCAATGGTTGGAACCTGTACTGTCAGCAAGCCTGCACCGCTGCGCATACAGGCACGTGCGCATAAAACACATGCGCCCATTTTACCTTTACTTCCCGCAATAAGCAGTATTTTGCCAAAGTCCCCTTTGTGCATCCATTTGTCTCGCTTCTGGTATATTTGTGCTATAGTAGTTGAATCAACAAAACAATAAGGCGTTTGCACTTCCTGCAGATACTTTTCACTTAGCCCAATGTTTACAAGTTTCCAGTGCCGTACATATTGCCCACTCTCCGGCATCATAAAGGCGAGCTTGGGCACCTGAAAAGTAATGACCATATCTGCGTAGATGATGGGGGTATCAGTTTCTGAAGGCTGATCGAGGTAAATACCCGTGGGCACATCTACTGAAACTACTGTTACCCCATAGTTATTGATGGCTGAGACCACCTGGGCGTGAAGCCCTTGCAGCGGACGGCTAAGCCCGGAACCCAGTAGCGCATCTATGACCAGGGCATCTTCTCCAAGCTGAGGCATTTGCGAAACAGCCTCAATGTGCTGAACCGTCTGGAATTTCTCCAGCTTCTCTTTATTGGTTATAAAATCTGGGGTAGCCTTATCCACAGGCCCTACCACAAAGGTGTTTACCTTAAATTGCTGGCTGATGAGCATGCGGGCAATTGCCATGCCATCACCTCCGTTATTGCCGCTACCACAAAAAATATAAACAGGCTTTTTTTCATCATACAACTTTACAAAAGCCCGTACAAAGGCTGCCGAAGCCCGCTCCATTAGTTCCAGTGAAGCAATATTTTCTTCTACAAGGGTTCGCTGGTCGGCTTCCCGAATTTGTTCCGCCGACAAAATTTTAAGAGACATAACAGGTTATTTGTATCATAACACCTGCTACGGAAATTGTTCACCAGTATGGTCTGTGATCCTGGATTAATGGCCAATTGATGAGAGCCCATCATCACAGGCTGTTTAACAGGCCA
>JASLAE010000008.1 GCA_030147305.1 Cesiribacter sp. | reverse complement strand
CATTCCCCAGGGCACCTGTCCAAAACCCTCAGCTACCAGCTCAAGCCGTAAGTTCAGCTTATCAGTCTGGTTAATTTCAGGCATGCTTTGGGTTTCTTCGAAAGAATACTGGGCTACCCGTTGTTTACCCTCCTGGATATAAGCAACTAGTCCCTCTATTTCCGGATCAGTAAAAGTTTCGTTGAAGGCTGGCATGCCTGCATCAGGATGCCCCTGCTTGATAGAAGCAAACATTGCCTCGGGACTCTCGCCATGTTTCCATTTACGGTCGGCAAACGTAGTGGCATTATCGCCATGACAGCCACTACAATAAGTAGTAAAGTTGGTAGCCGCTTGCTGATGGGCCCCTTCTGCCAGGGTACCTGCTGCATTAGCCGTATCTGCTGCAGCCTGTGAATTATCCTGTTTATTGGAATTTTGGGAGTTACAAGCAGCAAAGGCGGTAATGCCAAAACACAATAGCATCGAGAGCTTGTGGGATATTTTCATAAAAATCTGGTATCTGAGCTTAAAGAATAGGATTGTGGAGCAAAATTTACAGAAAAACAAAATCAAACCATTCCAATCTTGTTTGTTTTTCAACCCAACAAAATATTTAAACAATAACAGCAGCAATGCTTGTCTATATATTGCAAAAGCAAGTCCACAGTATTACTTTAAACGCCTTTGTAAGGCGGAAAACAAAACCGTGAAGACAGTTATGAATAAATTTTTACTACTCTCTTTGCTACCAGCCCTGCTCACGTTGGGCTGCACAAGTATAAAGCCCATTGATGCAGCTGCTTCGCCGGAGACCAGAGCACTATACAAGAACCTATATAAATTATCGGAAAAGCATACTCTGTTTGGCCATCAGCATGCTACTGAATATGGACATGGATGGGCCGGAGATCCGGATCGGTCAGATGTTAAATCTGTCACTGGTTCTCACCCGGCAGTGATCGGGGTTGACTTCAGTGGTTTCTCCGGAAGGCCAGCAGAAGTGGTGAACCAGGCTAAAGAAAACTTAAGGAAGAATGTCGTAGATACTTATAACAGAGGCGGTGTTACTACCATCGCCTGGCACTTCTCTAATCCAGTATCTGGTGGTGGCTTCTATTGGAAAGATTCTGTTTCCCTGCCTGCAGTCAGCTACATAATTCCCGGTGGCGAAGCCCATGAACAGTATAAAGAAATCCTGGATGGCATAGGTGAATGGGCCCATAGTATTAAAGGTGCAGATGGCAAGCTGGTACCTGTTATCTTTAGGCCCTTTCATGAGTTTGACGGTGGCTGGTTCTGGTGGGGTAAGCCACATACCAGCCGCGAAGATTTTATCAGCCTTTGGCAGTTCACCGTTTCCTATCTCAGGGACAGCCTGGATGTACACAACTTTATCTATGCATTTTCGCCAGACAATAAATTTAACTCAGAATTAGAATTTCTGGAACGTTACCCGGGCAATGACTGGGTAGACATGGTTGGCATGGATAATTACGGCGATATGGGCCGCGACCGCTACGCCATTGATACGGCAGCCATGAAACTAAAGATTGTATCAGACTTTGCAGTGAAGCACCAGAAGCTGGCTGCCTTTACCGAAACAGGGCTTGAATCTATCCCTGATTCTACCTGGTGGACTGGTACCTTACTGAAAACCATGAAAGCCCACGAAATGCGCCTGGCCTATGTATTGGTTTGGCGCAACGACATCCGCAGCCCCACCCATTATTATGCCCCCTATCCGGGCCAGATTAGTGCTCCGGATTTCATCCGGTTTTATCAGGATCCCTATACATTATTTGAAAAGGATCTGAAAAACATCTACAAAAGAAAATTTCTGGGCATTTTTTAAGGAAGTGTTTAGGGTATTTTGCCAGTCTGTTATGCTTGAGAAGGGTGTAACGGCCTGGTTCAATCATCTTGTTAGATAGCACGCATTTCTGTTTTTATGCTCTTAACCTTACTATAAAAGTTGATTTCAACGCTATTATCTTACTTTATGCTACTATGGATGGAACTACTTCCCTAAAAATTACTTTAGGAAAGAAGTAAAAGAATGATAAGCTTTACCCTGATAATACAGCCTGGTGCTGTGAGCGGGAGCTGAGCAGCTTAAGTTTACAAAACCAGTCCCGAAATCTACGACGACCTATATGAAAAAAGCATCGAGTCTGTTCATGGCTGCAGCCCTTACCCTTACAATCATGGGCTGTTCTAAAGGAGAATCAGAAAACAGGAACACCGCCACCACTACGGTTGCTCCTGCCACTACTGCTCCTGCAGCAAATACTGTTGCGCTCAATCCACCTCACGGTCAACCAAACCACCGTTGCGATATAGAAGTAGGCGCTCCGCTAACCACCCCTGCCCTGCCACAACCTAATTTACAAATGCCAGCATTTCAATCTCCCGCACCTGCTGCACAGGCAGCTCCGGCAGGAGGCGCAGTTGCAGAAGGTACCAACCCGCCTCATGGAGAACCTGGCCATGACTGCGCCGTACCAGTAGGTGCCCCCTTAAATAATTAGTTTATAAAAAACCTTAAGGCAAAACTTAACGTATTTGATTTTACCTGATAGTTTTGCTGATAGAAGCAAGACTTCCGGAAAGGCTTTTAACGGTAGCACTTAAGTTCGCCACTGTTAAAAGCCTTTCTTAGATTTAAATGCAGCATGCTTACCCATTGTAAGCAAAGCTGGTAACCAACCAGCAAATATGTTACAGGTGTTGTTATCACCACCTAAAGAAAGTACCACAAGTAGGTGGGCTATTCCTTAAATAGCTGGCACCCAACCGTAAAAAATATAAAGCAGCTCATTTCCCCACCTGCTTTTGTCGTGCCTTTATTGATAAATCTTCACTTTTTTCAAAAAAAATAACAGCAGGCAGTGTGATTCTTACATTGTTCTACTTTTCCACACCTTTTATTTTCATTGTACTTTTTCTTAAGCCATTTGACTTATTAAGCAAAAGTTGTAGAAGCCTTCCACAACTTACATGGACCGTTAGTCCTTGCTAGTGTATTTTACGCCACACTAATGAGAATTAATGACATAAAATAACGCTCTGTCTATATACTTTATACAGCAATTTTTTTATCAGTACCAGCCCTTAATATTGCATCACGTTAACAACGACTTCTTGTTCAGCCACTTGCCATTGAAGTATTGATCTTCAGCCATACGCTACAAAAGTTGATAACTGTATAATCCAATATTAACGCTATAAGAATTTGCTGCATGCGTACTAACTCTAATTCATCAAATCTGCTGAATTTTATTACAAGCTCTGCACTTGTTTTACTCTTCCTCCTCCCCTTTTCCGCACTATCTCAGGACTGTAACTGCGATTACACCATTACTCCGTCACAAGGCTTTATAAGAGCCGTAGACGTGCCTGCTGTAAAACCCGGTAGCACCGTTTGTATTAAATCCGGTGTGCGCGGCAGACTTAAACTTATCGGTTTCAAAGGAACGCAGGATCAGCCCATCACTTTCAAGAACTGCGGCGGGCAGGTAATTTTTGATAATCCCGATATAGATGGAACGTTTGTTTTTGAAAGCTGCAAGTACTTTCGTGTAACCGGCACAGGAGACCCCGGGCATGAATTTGGCTTCTTAATCCGCAATGCCGGCAAAGGTTCTGCCATGTATGTTACTGAAAGCGACTTCGAGATTGACCACATTGAAATTGCAGATGCAGGTTTTGCAGGGATCATGGCGAAAATTGATCCAACCTGCGACAACCCACAGTATTACAGGGAAAACTTTGTGATGCGCAATGTTTCCATTCACGATAACTACATTCACCACACCTACGGAGAGGGTATGTACATTGGCAGCACCTCTTATACTGGTAAATCACTGCCATGTGGTACAAAATACCCTCACCTGATTGAAGGGCTCAGGGTCTTCAACAACCGGGTGGAATACACCGATGCAGATGGCATCCAGGTTTCTTCAGCCACTAAAGATATTGAAGTTTACAACAATACCATTTTCCGCTATGGCCAGAATCCCTTCAAGGCTGTGCAGAACAATGGGCTTATGATCGGTGGCGGTGCAAACGGAAAATACTACAACAACAAAATTATTGAAGGTTCTGGCATGGGCATTAACTGCTTTGGCCTTGGCAATGTCTACATGTACAACAACCTGGTAGTACGCCCTGGTTACGATGGCATATTCATCGACGAAAGAAGCGCACTTACACCTAATACCGGCTTTCATGCACACAATAACACAGTAGTGTCTCCGGGCAGAGATGGCATCCGCATGTACTCCAGAAACTCAGTAGGCAATACGTTCAATAATAACCTGCTGGTAGCACCCGCCAGCCTGAGCATTGACTACTACAATAAGAACCAGTACCTCTACATCATCAGCAATGAAGTAAAATATACACAAAGCAATAACCTGTTTGTAGCTACGGTAAAAGATGCAATGTTCGTAGATCCGGCTAATAATAATTATCAGCTACAACAAATAAGTCCTGCAGTAGAAAAAGGCACTCAGCTAAACCACTTCAATTTCGACCACAACCGCACGCCTCGTCCTCAAGGCAACAGCTGGGATGTAGGTGCTTATGAGTACAGCGGCAACATTCGTAATACCAACAGCCTGCCCGTGGTTTCAGCTGGTTCAGACAAGGCTTTAACCCTGCCAACCAACAGCACTTCTCTTACGGGGTCTGCAACAGACGCAGATGGCTCTATCGCTTCTATTGCCTGGACAAAAGTAAGCGGCCCAGCCGCAACCATGAGTGGTACCACCACTCAAAACCTAGGCCTGAGCAACCTGGTAGAAGGTACTTACACCTTTCGCCTAACAGCCAAAGACAACACTGGCGCATCTTCCTATGATGATGTTAATGTGGTAGTAGGCTCTACTACTGCTCCCACCAGCCCTTCTGGTTTAGCTGCACCAAGCAATGTAACGGCAAAGCTCAACAGCAATGGCAGTGTTTCCCTTACCTGGAAAGACAATAGCAGCAACGAGTCTGGTTTCGAGATCTCGATGAGAACCAGCAGCACCAGCTATAAAGTGGTAGGTAGTACAGGCTCCAACAAAATCAGCTATACTGTAGGCGGTCTTTCTACCAGCAATACCTATTACGTACGACTGAGAGCGAAAAACAGCTCCGGCTACTCTGCCTACTCTAATGAAGCCGGCACCAATGGTACTACTACCGCCAGTGAAGGTGAAAATGAAAATACCGAAAGCAACAGCCTGGGAGCCCCTACAGCATTGGCTGGCAAACTAAATTCCTATAACACAGCAGTAGGCCTAAGCTGGAAGGACAATAGCAGCAGCGAATCTGGTTTTGAAATCTTCATGAGCACCAACGGCACCACCAGCTACAAACAGGTAGGCAGCACAGGGCCCAACAAAACCACCTATACCGTAAGTGTGGCCAAGGGTCAAACGTACAGCTTTAAAATAAGGGCTAAAGGAAGCGATGGTTATTCTGCTTACTCTAACGAAGCAACCGTAAACACTTCAACTGGCAGCACGGCACGTGTTGCTGATGAAGACAGCAGCCTGGCAAGTTTTGCAACAGTATCTGCTTATCCTAACCCGGCCAGCAACTTTGTAGACATAGAACTGAGCAAAGACTTTAGCGGCAATGTTTCGGTACAGCTAATGGACATGGCTGGAAGAATCCAGCTGAGTGAAAACGTACAGGCAGGGCAGCAAAACATCTTTCGCCTTGACCTTACCCGCAAAGCCCTGCAGCCTGGCATGTACCTGATTCAGGTGGTTAATGGACTTCAGCAACAAACCATCAAGCTTTTAAAGAAATAAAAAGCTGTCCATTTCTATTCTTTTTGTTCACCCGAATCAACAGCCCCGGCCAACCACCGGGGTTGTTTGCTTTTTATACGGAACCGATTTTTCTGCTGTGCCATGCTTAAGACAGCGTCCTTTAATGCATAGGATGCTTTTACCAGCTGAGCAAGATCATCTTTCCGGACAATATAGATCATACTTTAGCGAAACTACCCTCTTTAACTTTGACTATTACCTAAGCACAAAGCCATGCAAACGATACTGGTAGCAACAGATTATTCCAGGGCAGCCAACAATGCGCTGGCGTATGCAGCAACACTTGCACATGATATGCAGGCAAAGCTGGTGTTGTATAACGCTTTTCAACTACCCCCACCCATCGCTGTTTCCTTACTGCCAGAGGAAAGGAAAAACAGATTTATAGCCGAGAATAAAGCTCGCCTGGCCAGCCTGGCTCTGCACACCGCACGCCGGTATAATTTAACCGTAAACTGGTCTACTACCGTTTCTGATTTAGACGAGACGCTGGAAGAACAAGTTGAAAGGGCTTCGGCAGATTTGGTGATCCTGGGTGTACCCAGAAAAGTAGAAGGCAGCCTGTTTTTCGGCAGCACCATCACCAGCCTTATCAGACATGCAAAATTCCCCTTGCTGGCTGTACCGGAAGATTATGTCTTCACGGGACTAAACCGCATGCTCTTTGCCTGTGATTACCACCTTTTAGCCTCCGATAACCAACTCACATTGCTGCAGCACATAGCATGCACTTTTAATGCCCGCTTACAGGTACTGCATGTGGAAAAAGAAAAAGAGGAACTAGCTGTGGGGGCTTATCACGGTCATGAAGAATATGGGGCTCAAATGGATTCGGCACCGGCCTCTATTCACCTGGAATCATTGTTCACCAACATTGAGCATTCCTATAAGTATATAGGTGACAACAATGTGGTGCATGGGATTGACAGAGGTATTTCAGAATATAAGGCAGACCTTTTGGTAATGGTGCCTCACAAAGCAAGTTTTTGGGAAAGCCTGATGGAAAGAAGCAATACTTGTAAAATGGCACTTCAGACTCATGTACCCCTGCTGGCCTTGCCTAACACAGCAAATTGACAGCTATTAGAGGCACAGGCATGTTTACCTCCTTGTATTACAGTGCTGATTATATGGCATGCTGCTGCGCATGCCTTTTTTATTTGGAAAAACTAAATAAGCAACGTAATTCCATAAGCTGGACATCTCAATTTAAAAACTTCTCCAAAGGGCACAATCAACATCATACTGTCAGATGATGCAAGTCATGGTACCCATGCCGGTTGCATGGTAGCTTCAGGCCATAACATCTAGCGGTAGGCCATGAAAAATCAAACCATCACCAGCATGCTAGTTGCAGGCATTTGTGTAATGGCTGCGGTAGTCACCACCCTTGGCATATTTTCCAGTGAAGGGCCTGGCCCCTTTACACATGAATCCATTCGCGGACTGAACGTTGCTGTTTACGGACGGGGCCTCTACCGGCATATGTCTGCCGAGGTGGCGCCTCAGGGCATTGCACAGGATTATGTAACGCTTTGTATCGGCATACCCCTGCTGCTTTTCTCCCTGGTATGGGCAAGAAGCGGTGCCATCCGGGGTAAGGTTTTGCTCACAGGTGTGCTTGGTTATTTTCTGGTCACTTACCTTTTTTACACAGCAATGGCCATGTACAACGAAATGTTCCTGGCCTATGTATTCCTACTTTCCACCTCTTTTTTTGCGTTTGCCCGCTGCTTTAGCAATCTGTCTCCAATGCGCCTTAATGCTCACTTTAAAGCACAACGATCTTTAAACAGGGCTTCCATTATTTTACTCATGATCAGTTTGGCTATTGCACTCCTCTGGCTGAGTATTGTGGTAGTTCCGCTGATAGATGGTACAATTATCCCGCAACAGGTTGAGCATTATACTACTTTAATTGTGCAGGGGTTTGATTTGGCCTTATTGCTGCCGCTGGCTGTTGTGTCGGCCATTACGATGTTACAGAAAAAACCACTGGCTTACCTGATGCTGCCGGTCTATTTTGTGTTCCTAACCCTGATGATGACGGCACTTACCGCCAAAATAGTCGCCATGGCTTATTTAGGTTATAGCGTTGTTCCGGCCATATTCATCATCCCTGCCTTCAACCTTTTGTGCCTTGGCTGTACGGCAGATATTTTCAGGAACGTCTGTGAGACAGATCCCTCCATGCCCGAGCAATCTGCCCCGAAAGGACCATTAAAATTACAGGATGAACAGGCTGCCCTTCATCAATATTAAATGTACGAAAACCAACCAGCTGCACGGCAAACTCTTCATCCTTATGGACCGGAACGAAATTTGCCGGGTGGATGATTGCTGTTGTTTTTGATGGAAGCATTGGAAACATGTTGTAAAGATACTGCTGGAATAAACTTCCTCTTCTCAGCAATAGCCTCTGTTCGCTAACTCCTTGGAGGAGTTGCCCCCAAGAAACTTGCTCCATCCAAGCATTACCCAAAAGGC
>JASLAE010000507.1 GCA_030147305.1 Cesiribacter sp. | reverse complement strand
GTAGCATTACCATTCCAGGGGCTACATTAAACGAGACAGGGGTTCTGCAATTACCAGGTACTAAACACTCACCTTTAAGTAATTGCTTTAAGAAAAGATTGTTTAGGGAAATGCCTGTTATCTGATGTTATATCTTTTTTGATTTAATCGGGCACTTTTCCTGAAGCCGGTGATAGGGTTAATACTTAATCAGCTACTGAGCATCGCTTATGAAGAAATAACAGAATGTTAATTTCTGTTCTTAACCAGAACGATCCCTTGCCATTAAAACACTATTACCATTCATTCATGTAATCATTTTGCCATTCATTAGTGACAAACACGCTTTGGTTGTTAGATTTTAAGGAGGACACTAAAACGTTTGGTGAAAACATAAGATATTTGACTTGGTTACTCTCTTAATGAAATGCAATTTTTTAAACTTATGAAAAGCAATATGCATCAGAGTAAAGACAACAAGATTATTCCCATGACCTCTTTTTCTAGTGGCAAGGGCAAGGAGGTAAGAAAAGATGTGTATTATTATACCAATCAGATTGTAAATTTTGTACTGGTTGGCGATGCCAGCCACTGGGTGCTGGTAGATGCAGGCATGCCCATGTCTGGCGATGAAATCATTAAAGTAGCAGAAAAGCGTTTTGGCAAGGGCTGTAAACCCGCTGCCATTATTTTGACGCATGGCCATTTCGATCATGTTGGCGGTATCACAAAACTGATTGAAACCTGGCAGGTACCTGTATATGCCCATCTGCTGGAATTTCCCTACCTGACAGGCGAACAGGCATATCCAGAGCCAGACCCTTCTGTTGAAGGAGGTGTACTTGCTAAAATCTCTTCTATCTATCCCCATGAGCCCATCAACATCCAGAAGGTGCTGCAGCCCCTGCCAGGAAGTGGCAACATACCTCACATGACGGGCTGGCAATGGGTCCACACGCCTGGCCACACACCCGGCCATGTATCTTTATTTCGTGAGAGCGACTTTACGCTCATCACCGGCGATGCGTTTATCACCGTGAAACAAGATTCATTCTACAAGGTGCTGGTTCAAAAGGCAGAGGTGCAGGGGCCGCCCAGGTATTTAACTACCAACTGGCAGGCAGCCTGGGAGTCAGTCAGAAAACTGGAAGCATTGAATCCCCAGCTGGTTGTACCCGGCCACGGACCTGCCATGGAGGGTGAAGCCTTGACCACAGGTTTGAGAAAGCTGGTTCAGGATTTTGAAAAAATAGCCTTGCCTGATCATGGACGCTATGTAAGAAGCAGAGATGAAGCGGCCCTTGTTTCGAAAAAAAGAAAAGGTATCTCCTGATATAACAGTCAAGCACAACTATTACTTCGATTAAACCACCTGAACAATTGTCTCAGGTGGTTTTTAGGTTTCAAGGAACTCCGGCTTCAATTGTTCTTATCCAGGGAACCAGTTATGTGAATGGATTGCCAGTGGAGCTCAAAAATAAATGTTGAAAATCATTGCGTCTTTTCGGGAGACTCTCCGACTTACAGGTGAATAACCCATAAAGACTATGCAAATAAATAAATATCCGGTTGCCGTTATTGGCGGTGGACCGATTGGAATGGCAGCAGCAGCTCATTTAAGCGAAAGAAATATTCCATTTCAGCTGTATGAAGCAGGTTCGCGCCCCGGCAACAACCTGCAGGACTGGCAACATGTACAAGTTTTCTCGCCCTGGGAGTATAACATTGATGCAGCTGCAGGCAGATTGTTGGATCGGGCAGGCTGGACCAGGCCCGATAAGCACAGCCTGCCTACCGGTAGTGAGCTGATAACTGAGTACCTGTTGCCTTTGGGGGAGCTTCCCCAGATCAAACCCTTTATAAATACTGATTCCCGGGTAGTATCCATTAGCAGAAAAGGATTTGATAAAACCAAAACCCTTGGCCGGGAAAAGGCTCCCTTTGTACTGAAGATTGACCAGCGGGGCGAGCTTATTCAATCTGAAGCCTCTGCCATCATTGATGCCACAGGTACATGGCAGAACCCCAATCCTATTGGGGCAGGCGGCATACCGGCAATGGGTGAATCAGCACACAAGGGTAAAATCTTTTATGGCATTCCGGATATAGGAGGCATTCATAAAAGTCGCTATGCTGAAAAAACAGTGATGGTCGTTGGCGGTGGCCATTCTGCTATCAATTCTTTGCTAGCGCTGGCCGGGTTAAAAGCGGATTATCCTCCCACCCAGCTTCATTGGGTACTAAGGGTTGACCAGCTGCATCAGGTGTATGGCGGTAAAGAAAAAGATGCACTAGAAGCCAGGGGAGCACTTGGTAAGCAGATTGAACAGCTGGTAAAGCAGGGCGTTTTGCATATTCATACTCCGTTTCTCATCGATACCATTAGCAAGTCGGGGGGCAAACTCCACATTTCCGGAGCATTGCAGGGCAAGCCCTATGCTGTTGAAGGGGTAGATGAGATCATTGCGAATACCGGCGCCAGACCTGACATGTCTTTCTCCAGGGAAATACGCGTACACTACGATGCAGCCCTGGAATGTGTGCCCGGCCTCAGCGAAATGATAGATCCGAATATTCACAGCTGTGGCACCGTCCGGCCTCATGGGGAACGGGAGCTACGCCAGCCAGAAAAAGACTACTATGTGGTAGGAATGAAAAGCTATGGTCGTGCCCCTACCTTCCTGATGGCTACCGGATATGAGCAGGTTCGTTCTATCATCGCCTACCTTGATGGTGATAAGGAGGCTGCTGAAAAAGTAGCACTGCACCTCCCCGAAACAGGTGTTTGCAGCACTGATGTACAGCAGCATGAAATCAGGGACAATTGTTGTGACAGTCCGACTCCTGCGGTAAATTCACAAAAAGATGCTGAGAAGAGCACCTGCTGTGGTGGTCCAGCTGTAAGTCTTTCAACAGCATGTTGCCAATTAGATGAACAGGCAAAAGTTGCCGGCCTCAGCGGCTGTGGATGCGGAGCCTAAAAATGAAAATGGCCCTGGTAAATTCCAGGGCCATTCGTATTAATTTCTCTCTGCCTTTGAACGGATGTAAGGCCTTAGCAATCTGGCATCTGTGCGCCCAACTGCAAATAGTGGATGGCATTCAAAGTTTATTATAGACGCAACTCTGCAATGCACTTCCTTTGCGTTAATGAAGCGTGCAAGAATGGGTGGCAGTTATTTTTTCTTAATCTTCTCGTTTTCTTTCAGCCCTTCGGAAACCTGTATATTGATGCCGTCAGACAACCCTGTTTTTACTTCTCTTTTTTCAAACTGCTGATCGGCTTTCGCTACTTCCACATAAGTTTTATTTTGCTCAAAAAACAGGTTACTTTCCTTGATGGCGAGCACATTCTCTCTACGCTCTAAAACAATATCTGCTGTAGCACTGTAACCGGCACGGAGAAATTGTTCTTCGCGCAGGGCAATGGCTGCTTTAATCTCAAACTTAATGGCACCTTCTTCAGACAAACCTTTGGGAGAAATAAATTCCAGCTTGGCATCAAAGACCTGTCCTTCAATAGCACCAACGGAAAGAATCAAATCCATGCCAGGCTTAATCTTGCCTACCTCCGATTCATCCACCTTTCCTTCAAAGATCATCTCGCTCATGTCGGCGATGGCAGCAATGGAAGTACCCTCGTTAAAGGTGTTAGATTCAATAATAAAAGATCCTTCTTTTACTGGTATGTCGAGGATCATACCATTAACGGTAGATTTTACCATGTTGGAAACGGTACCCGACTTTCTGGAAGATCCTTCTTTGATAAGCTCCAGATTGTTTTCGGCAGCCTCAACAGCCTGGGTCCTTAGGTTATAATCCAGCAGAAATGTATTGTACTCCATTTCAGAGATTACTTTTTTATCGAAGAGCTCCTTTTGACGCTGCATTTCTTTGGTAGCATTTTCAAGGTTGATCCTGGCTGTTTGCAGCTGGGTCTGGGCATTGTTCAGGGCTACCACATTAGGAATGATCCTGATCTTGGCTATTGCATCGCCCACTTTTACTGTAGCACCTTCCTCCACATACAGTTTTTCCACCACCCCGGAAACCTGCGACTTCAGGGCTACTTCTTTGCGGGGCACGATGGTGCCAGTTGCAATAGTTTTCTTTACAATATCTGTTTTAAAGGGGGCTTCTGTCTCATACACCACAGGTGGTTCCTGAGACTTCTGGTAAAGGAAATAACCGGTCCCGATAAATAGGGCAAAAATGAAAATGATTAATGCTGTGACTAGTATTCGTTTCATGGGACTAAAATTATTCGTCTCTAAGCGCGACAACAGGATCTACATGTGCAGCCTTAACGCCCGGGATCAGGCCAGCCAGCACACCGGAGAACAGCAATACAGCAATGGCCATAAAGGCAGCACTGAAATCTATTTCCGGATTGGTGAAGAATTCATTCTCGAGGCCAAAGTTCTGGATCGCATAGGAAATCCCTTCTATCACTACAACCCCTACCACCAAGCCCAGATAACCCGATATTCCGGAAATTACAAGGGATTCTGTCACAATCATGCTGATGATGGACCAGGGCCTGGCGCCCAAAGATTTGCGGATCCCGATTTCTTTTGTTCTTTCCTTCACGATGATCAGCATGATGTTGCCAACGCCAATCATACCCGCCAGAATTGTGCCGATAGCAACAAGCCAGCTAAAGGCAGCAATGCCGGTAAACAAGCCCTGAATTTCTTTATACTCTTCCTCTACATTAGCGCTGCCCAGCGCAGCACGGTCATCGGGGGATATTTTGTGGCGCTGCCTGAAAAGCTTTTTAACAGCTTCCTCGGCTTCTGCGCCGGAAACCCCTTTTGAAGGAATAAAGGCAAACCAGCCAATGCTATTGCCCAGGTTGAAAGTCTGCTGCGCGGTGGTGGCGGGGATGTGTACCACCTGCACATCATTGCGGGCTTCTTCCCCGCTTGCTTTGGAATCGAAAATTCCAATAACCTTAAAGGGTACCCCATTAAGTTTGATGTAATCACCAATGGCAGCCTTCTCCTGAAAAAGATCATCTTTCACCCGCCTGCCCAGCACTGCCACCTTACGTTTTTGCTCAATATCAATAGGATTGATAAACCTGCCTTCGGTAATCCAGAGCGGCTGTATGTGCAGGTAATCTGGGTAATCGCCCATGAGGTTATAGGAAACCGAGCGGTTATCGTATTCCATGGTAATATTGCCACCACCGCCAAACCTGGAGCTCACCCGAATGCGCGGAGAGATAATTTCTACTTCTTTAACCTGCTGCAGGGCCTTATAATCATCATTTGTGAGGCGCAGGGGCCTGCCAGCCTGAAAACCGGCAAAGGGTACAGAAGTTACTTCCGTCCAGACAAACAGGGCATTTTTAGCAATGTCGAAATTTTGCATCACGCCATTGTGCAGGCCTCTGCCGGCACCCAGCAGGATCACCAGCATGAATATGCCCCAGAAGACCCCAAAAGAGGTAAGAAAGGTGCGAAGCTTGTGCTTCTTCACCGTCTGCCAGATCTCCTCCCATTTATCCAGGTCAAACATATTATTTTGCGTTTAAAGCTTCGACCGGTTTAATATGAGCTGCATGCATGGCAGGAAAAAAGCCTGCCAGGGCCCCTGCAAAGATTAGGAGGAGCAGTGCAGTAATGGCTGCCTGGAAGTTTACCTCCGGACGCGTAAAGAATTCTGAATCAGCGCCAAGAGTTTCCATGGCGTAGTTTACACCTTCCAGCAGTACCACCCCCAGGAACAGGCCAAAATAACCGGCAACCGTTGTGATGAAAATAGACTCCTGCAAAATAAGGCTGATGATTGAAACCGGGGTAGCACCCAGTGCTTTCCTGATCCCAATCTCCTTGGTACGCTCTTTCACCACGATGATCATGATGTTGCTGACACCCACAATGCCCGCGGCCAGGGTACCAATACCTACCAGCCAGATAAATATTTTAATGCCTAAAAAGAGTCCCTGTATTTGCTTATGCTGTTCTTCCTGGTTATGCACAAAATAAGCACTGTCATCTTCGGGATGTATGTGCTGGCGCTTCTTCAACAGCGCCATCATCTCGGCTTCCAGTTCCTTGCCTGCTTTACCCTCTGCGGTGGTAACCGCAAATAGGTTGATAGACTTTTTAGGATTGAACACCTGCTGAAAGGTACTGAAGGGAATATAAATGCGTTGCGCCTGGTCCATGTTACTGGAAGACTCAAACTTAAATACCCCCACGACCCGGAATACCACACCCTTGATCTCGAGGTATTGTCCAACCGGATCTGTGCCCTCCGGAAACAGGGACTCTACCACACGGCTGCCAATGAGGCACACCTTCCGCATTTGCTGATCATCGAGCGGATTGAGGGCACGGCCAGCGGTTGTTTTTTGTGTTACCTTTATATCAAAATAGTCTGAACGGGCACCATACACGCCAAAACCCCCTGTCCTGTTTTTGTACCTCACAACATAGTCGCCCATCAGCCAGTTTTCGGGGCTCATCAGGGCTATGCCATCCACGTTATCGTTAACCGCCTGCAGGTCTTCATTTACGAAAAGATGTTCACGACCGGAGGGCATGCCGTCGTACGACATGGAAGTGCGGGAAGGAATTACCCAGATGCTGTTGATGGCATCTAGCAGCATGCTGCGCTGAACACCATTCTGCAGACCCTGCCCTGCACCCAGCAGCAGGATCAGCATGAGAATACCCCAAAACACACCAAAAGCAGTTGCAAAGGTGCGAACCTTATTCTTTTGAATGGTCTGAAAGATTTCCTGCCATTTATCCCAGTCAAACATGGCTCAATTCGTCTTGTTCACGTAATATCAGTCCATCTTTGATCATGATGGTTCGCTGTGTTTTGGCAGCAATCTCATGCTCATGCGTTACAATCAAGATGGTTTTACCACTTGCATTTACCTCTTTAAAAATCTCCATTACCTCGGCAGAGGTTGTACTATCCAGCGCACCGGTTGGTTCATCTGCCAGGATAATCTTAGGATTCGTGATGAGAGCCCGGGCAATGGCCACGCGTTGCCGCTGCCCGCCAGACATTTCATTGGGTACGTGTTCTGCCCATTCCTTCAGCCCTACCCGCTCCAGATATTCCAGGGCAATCTTGTTTCTTTTCTTTCGGCTTACTTTCTGATAATAGAGTGGCAGTGCTACATTTTCTATGGCATTTTTAAAGCTCAGCAGGTTGAATGACTGAAACACAAAACCAATAAGCTCATTGCGATAGGTGGCAGCTTTACCCTCTGAAAGGTTTTTAATCAAATGCTTATCAAGGGTGTAACTGCCCTGGTCGTAATTATCCAGAATGCCTAAGATATTAAGCAGAGTAGATTTTCCGGAACCGGAAGAGCCCATGATAGCAACCAGCTCCCCTTCTTCCACATGAAGATCTATGCCCTTCAGGACATGCATCGATTGTTTACCAATGCGATAGGTTTTATGTATATTATTAAGGCTGAGCATGCGCTGAATTAACACAGTTTCTACAAATATTACAATATGCTTAATGAATATTTAACATTAGTTGTGATAGCCGGCTATAAGGCAGGTTAACCGGCAATTAGTGCTATCCCAGACACCCTAAACATTTCCTGTATCTACATTAACTACGATCAGGTTATTGTTATTGCACAGCTATTGAGCTATAGTTAAGGAAAGGATTGAAAGACATGTTCAAAGCATCAAACATAGCACTTTGAATAAATGGGCAGGTGTTTATCAAAGTAACTGCCGGTAAAGGCACAGCATGCAAAGCTTTGCGAACTTATCTGGAATTATTTGGCATTTAGCAGTTATCTTATCCTTAGCTGAGGTTCTTTATTGGTTACTGTAGCAGCCCGAAAACTGGTGGGTGATAAAGCTGGGCAGATGTTGTGTATGTGCGGGTTGGCCAGAAGTATTTCTGTCCGGATCGTAATCAAACAAAACAGCAGTAGATGAAAGGGCTAAGCCATTCAATCTTTAGAATTAATATAAACCATAGTATCCTG
>JASLAE010000492.1 GCA_030147305.1 Cesiribacter sp. | reverse complement strand
ACCAGAAGGTATAGCTAAGGGTTAAGCCGGTCGTGAAATACCAGTCGTTGTGCATTTCATTGCCAAACTGGAAATTCTTGGTTTCAAAGCCTGGCTTTGTTTCACCGGTATTATCCAGGTAATCGAAGAAAGTTTTTCGGGCCATCCACTCAATGCCCAATGTCCACATGGGGTGCAACATGTATTTAATACCAACCCCCACAGGAATTACGGGCTGGTAGTTTTTAAATTCTGCGGTCTTTCTGGCAGAGGCATAAGCTACTACTGGTGTTTCTGCTTTGTTGTATTTGTCATAGCCGTGCTGCAGCATTACACCAATACCACCCACAAAATAGGGTGTCCAGCGCACAATGTCTTTATCTGGATTTTTGTAATCCAGAAAGCTGTATTCATAGAGGACAGACAACTCGTTTATCCAGTTATTAAAATCACCTCTGTTTCTTCTTCCTGCAAAAACATCGTATGGGTTTCCGGCATCTCCGCCTACCAGCTTACCTATCGTTAAATTGGCACGTAAGCTGCTGAAATGATTAAGATTGTAGCGATAAAATGCTGACCCTGCAGGTCTGTGGTTATCCAGCCGATAGGTTGGCACCAAATCACCCACATAATTAGCGGCGCCCAACATAATACCAATCTCATGAATCTGTGCTTTGGCTGCCGGAGCCAATACTAAGAGCACAGCAAGCATAAAAAAAGGAAAAACCCGTGCAGGCTTTCCTTCTCTTGATAATTTCGGTTTGTTACTACCTGAATCTAGCATTCCGTAAGTTGGTTCCTAAAATGTAAGTTAAAGAGATGCTGGTTACCAAATAAACGTCCTTATCATCCTTCCCGCGAATATTTTCAGGATGTGCTACGCCATATCCAGCAAAATGCTGATAATAGTTAGAAGCAGTGGGATCTTCCATAGGATTTTCCCATTGATGTGCCGAGTATATAGGGTCATTGTCTTCAGTATAACGAAACCTGAAGCGTACATCTTCATTTACAGCATCAAGATTTTTAAGTTCATTGCTTCTGTAGGCCATTATCCTCGACAAGTTCGCCTGCGGCCCAGTTCCAAAGTCTTCAGGGTTGAGATAATAAGTGCTTACATCATCAACATAGTCTGAAAAGGTCTGGTGGTAGGAAATTTCAAAAGAAAGGTCCCAGTATCGATTTACTTTATAACGCACGCCTGCGCCCACTGGTATGGCAAAGGCAAAATTACTATAACTATTTCCTTCTGTTCTCAGAGGCTTCAGGGCGATCCAATCTTCTGGTGACACATTGTTTCCCTTGCCGTCCTGATAACGCGGGTCGAAGTCAACAATAGGACTTGGGGCTTCTACGCTGTAATGTACTGCATCAAAAGTGGGAACCTGTGCTTTAGGATTATGATGAAATACAGCAATACCGGCAAATAGATAAGGAATAAATTCAGGACGGGTAATAAAGGTACGCGTGTGCTTTTTTAAATCCCAAACCATTACCGCAGACAGTTCCTTAATATCATTTCGGAAATGTTGATTCCGCACATAACGGTAACCATCGTCAGGATCATCACCATTTAGCTCAGATGTATTGTCATTGCCTTTCAGTCGGCCATACATAAAACTGGCACGAAAGCTGAAAGAAGGGTTAAGGCGATATTGGCCTGTGATACCAATGCCCGGGCGGGTAAAGGAAATGTCTGTGGAGGCAATCCTGTTTTTGGGAGCCAGGTCACCAAAATAGTTCATGGCATGAATTCCACCACCAAAGCTCCAGTAACGCCTGTTTTTGTTAAAAGCGTTGATGTTACCCCTATATTGGCCAATGCTACGCTGTGCGTAAACACCTTCAGTAACCAGCAATAAAATACAGAGTATAAGCAGGCAGGAATAAAGCTTCTTCATAGTCAAAACCCTAAAACCGATTCAGAGGACAAAACACACCAGTTTATACAAAACTATGAAAAGTTTGGTAAAATCAAATTAGTTTCGGTTGTCCAGACCCCAATTTAACTTTTGTCTGAGTGTATCAAAGAAGTTATAGCCATTGGGTTTTACCAGTTTAGCTCTAAACTGTTCTTTTCTTACAGCCATTTGTACACCGGCATCTACCGTGCGGGAGCGGGAATCTAGGGAAACCAGAAAATGATTGCTTCTGCCTTCAATTTCAAAGGATATAACGCTGTTATCGGAGACCACCATGGGGCGGACATAGAGGTTATGCGGACTAACCGGTGTAACAATAAAATTGTTGGACTGGGGCAGCACCAGCGGTCCGCCACAACTGAGCGAGTAACCGGTAGAACCTGTAGGAGTCGCCACAATAAGCCCGTCGGCCCAATAGGAATTTAGAAACTCTCCATCAATATAGGTATGTACCACAATCATGGAAGAGGTATCTTTCTTTAGAATTGTAAATTCATTCAGGGCAAAGTTTCTGCCTTCGAACAGGTCCTGGTCTGCATCCAGGTGGAGTAGAGTCCGGTATTGGTAGCTAAAGTATCCATGGTAGAGTGCATCGATCAGCTCCTTAATTTTTTCTTTGGGCATTGTTGCCAAAAAACCAAGCCGCCCGGTATTGATACCAACTACTGGAATTTCTGAAGCGCCCACATAGGTAAGGGTATCGAGCAAAGTGCCATCGCCCCCCAGACTGAAGACAAAGTCAATCCCTTCCAGAGAGTCATTGCGGGAGACGAGGCGAACATCCGGTAGCGCCTGCTCCCATTTTTGCAGATGTTTCTGAAAGGTTTTTGTAATATACAGCTCTGCACCACGCACGGCCAGTTCTTCAAAAACCTGGCAGATATAGGGAATAACTGCTTGATTAATCGCTTTGGCGTGCAGGGCAATCTTCATTCAGGGAGAATTGGATAAGGCATTAAATTTCCAAAAAGCGTAGCAGCATGTCTAGACGGTCTTTATCGTTAGACATTACCTCCGTCTCCTGAAATGTTGCAATGATTCGGTACCCGAAACGCTCTAGTGTAGCTATAATGCGCGATACATCCTTTTTGTTAATTTTTAGGGTAAGCTTTACCCTGGATGGGTCCTGCAGTTCGGTGCTGATGCTACTGCACAAAATTTTACCTCCTTCAGATTCTATTAGCCTGCTTATTTCTGCCATAGAATAATCAAGCTGATTGAGGGAGATAATCAGGATAGCCCCGGGGCTTTGCACAGCGGCTGTCTGAGCAAAGGCAGCAATGGTATCTTCCAGGGTGATAACGCCCTGATAAACACCTTCACCATTGAGCACGCCCACTGTTTGTACACCAAATTCTGCTGCTACCTTTATGATATCATAAAAGTGCTGATTCTCATAGACAAAACAATTTTTATCCACCAGCTGAAAGCTGCCCACGGCTCTTTTTTGCTGGGAAGCTTCCAGAATAGCATCGTCACGCAGTAAACCAACATAAATGCCATCATTAACCACCGGCAACTGGCTAACACGCAGCTCTTCCATCCAGTGCAGCGCTTTTTCTGCCAGGTCTGTTGGTTGCAGGTGGGGAATAACGGGATTTACAAGTTCGGTCGCTATCATGTATGCACGGGATTTGTAGCCTCTAGAAAGTTACTTAAAATTTGGTTAAACTTTTGGGGCTGCTCCATCATAGGTGCATGACAACATTGATCTATAAACCGCAAGGTAGAATTTGGTATGAGCCTGTTAAACTCGTGTGCTACCATGGGCGGAGTAATGGTATCATTTAGTCCCCACACTAATAACGTAGGAACTTGTATTTTCGGTAACTCAGTTGCCAAATTATGTCGTTGTGCCGATTTGGCAATAGAGACAATACGCATGCATTTGGGAATGCTTTTGGTTGTCTCAAAAATCTCATCAATATATTCTTTGGTGGCTACCTTAGGATCGTAGAAGGTATACTCAACCCGCTCTCTTATGTATTCATAGCTGCCCCGCTTAGGATAGGAACCTCCCATTGCATTTTCGAACAGGCCAGAGCTCCCGGTTAGCACCAGCCGCTTAACCTTATCGGGATGCGAAAGGGTATACAACAAGGCTATATGCCCCCCCAGAGAATTGCCCATCAGGGTCATGTCATTCAGCTCAAAATGCTCTACAAAGGCTTGCAGGTGGCGCAGTAGGCCTTCCAGATCTGCCTGCCGCAGGGGCATCTCGTAAATAGGCAGCATGGGAATTAATACCCGATACTCTCCTTTGAACTGGTTTACTACACCTTCCCAATTACTAAGCGCGCCAAAAAGCCCGTGTAAGAGCAATAGTATTTTTCCCTGCCCTTCATCAATGAATTGAAAATTGCCTTCCTCTTTTATGTGTAACTTCATGCGTATTTAGTTTGCTTACGGCCTCTCGGAAAGGCCGGCAATTTTATTAAAACTAAGCCAATTTTTTAACAATGCCAACCCACCTTCTGTGAGGATGGCCTCCGGATGAAACTGTACGCCCCGTATAGGAAGCGCTCTGTGCCGCAGTGCCATAAGCTCGCCGGATGCCGTTGTGGCGATTGGCTCCAGGCAAGCTGGAAGCGACCTGAGCAGCAGCGAATGGTACCGAACAACCTGTAACTGCGCTGGCAGATCTTCAAACAAATAATCAGTTTTGCACGTGATGGTCGATACCTTGCCATGCATTGGTTGGTCTGCCTTATACAGTTGTGCCCCAAAGAACTCGCCCAAAGCCTGGTGCCCCAGGCATACGCCCAGCATCGGCACCTTCTGGTGATAATGGGCTATTACATCCATTAAACTACCAGCTTTTGCGGGAGTTTGCGGCCCGGGAGATAAAATCAATGCCTGAAAGGAAATCTTCTGAATTTTTGCCAGTGACTGATCATTCTGCACTACCTCACAGGCAACACCCAGGCGGTGAATATAGTCGGCCAGGTTCCAGGTAAAAGAATCAAAATTATCCAGCAGCAGCACCATAAGGCTTAAGAGGGATTGAAGAACCGACGTGCTGCTGGCAGTGCCTGACCAATAAAATCAAAGAAGGCAGGGGCTATTGGCGCCAGCAGTTCATAGAACCAGGATTGAGTCATGATGCCGCCCGGGCGGTTAAGCTCCATGGTAGAGGCCACCCAAAAAAGCACACTAATGCCAAGGGCCCATTTTAACATGCCTATTACTGCCCCCAGCAGGCTATCTACTACCCCCAAAAAGGTAAGATGCAAGGCCTTACTGGCAATGCTTCCAATAAGATTTATAGCAACCACCACCAAGACAAATAACACGAAAAATGCTACATAGGGAGCCATGCTCTCGTGAATATCCACGTGATTGGCCAGCCAGTCCATGCTCCATTGCAACAGCTTAAGCCCCACTGCAATGCCTACTACAAATGCAACAATACCAATTAGCTCCAGCAACAAGCCTTTACGGAACCCGCTGAAGGTACCCCAAATCAGTAGGAGTATGATAACCAGATCGAGCGCGTTCAACTTAGCCCATCTGGTTTAGCAGGCTTTTTACCATATCAGCAAGGGCCTTGCCATCTGCCTTACCGGCCAGTGATTTACTGGCTGATCCCATGACCTTACCCATATCTTTGGCACCGGTGGCTCCTACCTGGGCGATGATCTTTTGCAGCTCGGCACGCATTTCTTCTTCTGTGAGTGGTTTGGGCAAATATCTTTCCACTACCCGTAACTCCGCCTCCTCCTTTTCTGCAAGATCGGCGCGACCCTGCTGCTGATAGATCGCCAGTGCTTCTTTGCGCTGGTTGGCAGCTTTGGTGAGCAGCTTCAGCTCTGTTTCGGGAAGCATCTCGCCATCGTGCCCCTTTTCGGTCTCGGCCAGTAATATTAAAGACTTAATTGCCCGCAACGCCCGCAATTCGTCCTTGTCTTTGGCACGCATGGCTGTCTTGATATCTTCTTCTATCTGTAGCTTCAGGGACATAAAATTCAGTTTACACGTAAAAAAACGTACTTTCGTAGCAAAGTTAGGGATTTCTGGCAGATGCAGAAAACTCTTCACTCCAATATAGCAGCTTATGACCAAGCTAAGTGTTAATATCAACAAAATAGCAACCCTGCGGAACTCCCGGGGGGGCAACCGGCCAGACGTGGTGCAGGTAGCACTGGACTGTGAGCGATTTGGCGCTCAGGGAATTACCGTACATCCCCGACCAGACGAACGCCACATTCGCCACAGCGATGTGCTGGCGCTTAAAAAAGTGGTCACTACAGAGTTCAATATAGAAGGCTATCCGGACCAGCGTTACATGGACCTGGTTGCGCAGGTGCGGCCGGCACAGGCAACACTGGTGCCAGACCCTCCTACTGCTATTACGTCTAATGCAGGCTGGGATACTATCAAACACAAAGACTTTCTGCAGGACATTCTGAAAACTTTAAAGGGCTGGGGCGTGCGCACTTCTATTTTTGTTGCGCCCGATGAAGAGATGGTAGAAGGTGCTGCCCAGTGCGGCACCGACCGCATAGAGCTGTACACCGAAGCCTACGCTGTGGG
>JASLAE010000437.1 GCA_030147305.1 Cesiribacter sp. | reverse complement strand
ATAAACCAGGGATATGTGATGGCCAGCTTAAAAGATGAACATGCACATGGAGGATATTAAGTTGTTATAAGTCAGAGTTGCTTTTCTGATAAGATAGCCAAAAAAGAGCGCACTGCATCGACATAATTGCCCAGTCGTATGTTTTCATTGGGGCTGTGCTGGTTATTGTCGCTGTTCACAAGCGGTACCACCACTGCCGGTATATTCAGTGTAGTGATAAAGGGGCTGATGGGGACCGAACCTCCCATCATGCGTATGTTGATAGGCTGCTCTCCAAAAGCTCTTACCAGTGCCCTGCTCAGCCACTGGCCTGTAGGGCTGTCCATGGGGGTGCGGAAGGCATGGTAGGAAATTTCAGACGTCATGGTAACCAGCCTGGGGTGTTGCTGTCTTTCTTCGGCAGTAGGTGCTTCTGCTAAAATTGTATACCCCTGTTGCTGTATATGGTTTCTGAGTAACTGCAGGAGCCGCTCAGGGTCCGATTCCGGCACCAGCCGTATGTCGAGCTCGGCAACAGCGGTGGCAGGCACTACGGTACGTGCTTCCTTGCCTACCCACCCGGAAGACAAACCCCGCACATTCAGCGAAGGATACTGTAGTGATTCCTGATAGTAAGTGCCCACCTGATCTACAACTGCTACCCCTAATTTCCGCCGGATCTGCTCTTCCTGGTCAGGTACAGCTTTCATGGCCTGCTGTTCGGCATCACTCAGCCTTATGCCGTCATTCCAACCCTTGATCAATACCCTGCCGTCACTGTCTTTCATGGACGCAAGTAAGTGTGCCATCCTGAGAGCTGGATTAGGGGCGTAGTTTCCGTAGTGACCACTGTGCTGGGGAACAGCGGGCCCATAGGTAGTCAGGCTAAGGGTGGCAATGCCTCTGGCGCCAAACATCAGGGTGGGCCTGTTGCTGTCGTGCATGGGGCCGTCAAAAATCAGCATCATGTCTGCTGCCAGTGCCTCCTTGTGTTGTTGTACCGCTTCCGGCAGGCTGGGAGAACCCTGCTCTTCTTCAAAATCCAGGATTACCTTGATGTTATAATCAGGTTTGATGCCTGCTGCTGCGGCGGCATCCAGGGCGGCTAATAGCGCAACGGCAGGACCCTTATCATCTGAGGCGGAGCGGGCAAAAATGCGCCAGTCACGGTCGTAATCTCCATGAATATGCTCCCAGGGAATTTCCTGCCACCTACCGGCTGTATCCTTTTCTTTGAGGGCCGGTATCCAGGGGCTTTTTTGCTCCCACAGTTCAGGCTTTACGGGTTGCCCATCAATATGCAGATACATGAGGACCGTTTTGCTGGCTCCTTTTACGGCTTGTTCTGCCAGCAAGAGGGGTAGCGTAGCCGTCTTTAATCGCCGGGTAGTAAACCCCCTTTGTTCAAAAGCTTTTTCTGTCCAGACGATGTTTTTCTCAATATCTTCGGGATAGTTGGCATCATTGGGCAGGCTAAGCAGTTCATGGAACATGTTAAAAGAAGCCCGGGCATGTTTATCTGCCAGCTGCTCCAGTTGCTCCTGCGCTAAAGGCTTTTGTGCATAGGAAAAGGAGCTGGCACACAGGCATAGCAGCATAGCTGCATATGTCCGAAGTGTGTTTAAGAATTTTAGGTGTTGATTGAAAAGACAGAACCTTGTCATAATGCCAGCATCAATTGATTTGAGCTAATTTTAAATGCTTTCCCATAATGTTTCCCGGCATCAATCAATCAGCGCATCAAACTTTTGCTTTAACTGTTGAATTGGTGTGCTGGTATTTTCTACGGTATTAAAGATCTCAATCTTCTCTACATGCATAATTGTTTGCTCCTCACCGAGTAAACTGGTCACTACCTGCTCGGTGGTAGTTCGCTTGGTCTCAGAATCAAGGTGAGCAATATTATGTGCTTCCAGCATAATGATGATTCTTTCTGCTGAAAACTGCCGCAGGGTAAATTTCCATTTGGAAGCATCTACATCATGCTCATTATAATCTTCATCATATACCCGAAACTTAAGGTCCCATACCTGGGCAGGTTTGGCATGGTTAAATTCCCAGTCAGGCAGGTAGGGTGCTGCTTTCATGATTTCCCGGCTTAACGCAAGCAGCTCCCGGCTTCCGTTGGGCGAGATGGTTAAATAAAAAGGCTTACTTTTGCCATGCCCCATTTCCCAGGTAAACATGCCCAGGTTCAGGACTTGATTGTTAAGGGTATTTACAAGTGCTTCTTTATCCTGGTCCGACCGTCCTGTTAGTACTTCTCTAATATGTTCGTCGTTGGCCTCAAACCACTCCCAGAAGAGATCTATCTTGTCAAATGCTGCATACTCATCCATGCTCAAATCTCTTTATTCAAAACTATAATTTATTCCCTTACGAAAGCTTGATCGCTGCTTTAATCTGCGTTATAGCTTCTGCTACGCTAGTAACGGGTTTTTGGCAGGCCCTGTTATAGCAAACATATAGCAGGGTTTCGTGTCCTTTGGGCTGCCGGTGTTCCAGTAAAGGGAGGGGAAGTTCCTGTGCTGCTGCGGCCACTACTTTGTTCGGCAGGAAATGCTGGTGTAGTACCTGCGCCATTTCCTGATAAGCAGGGCCAACAATCGCCACCTCGGCAGTAGGATAAGCAAGTTGCAGGTAAAGACCAAGCCAGTGTGTAAGATATTGCGGTTCTGTAAGCAGCAGGCGCTCCAGGCTTGCGACCATGCCTCTGGCTTTTTCAACATATGCCTCCTTGCCCAGCAGCAGGCCCAGCTGGTAGAGATTATAGGCCATCTGGCTGTTAGACGAAGGAATTACGTTGTCGAATAGCTCCTTTTTGCGGGCAATTAGCGGTTCGCTGTTATTTCCGGTGTAGAAGAACAGACCTTCTTCATCGTCCCAGAAGTCCTGAAGGCAAAATCCTGTAAGGTTACCAGCCCGGTGTAGCCAGTGCGCTTCGCCACTCACTTCATAAAGCCTCAGGTAGCCGCCAATCACAAATGCATAATCATCTAAAAAAGCAGGAGAAGG
>JASLAE010000394.1 GCA_030147305.1 Cesiribacter sp. | reverse complement strand
CTTTATGTCGGTCTTCTTTTTTATGATCTTTCTTCCTCCATTTGTGCACTTCTTTATGGTTGTGTTCAGCATTTTTACGCCGATATCCATGGGCGGGTGCCCAATCAGGCGGGCCGGGAGATTTATAAGCCGTTTCTTTTTTGTGCTTTTGATTTGATTTGCCCTGGGCGAAGGCCTCTGCAGATTCTGAGACGCCAAGGGTGGCGAGCAGCAGCAGGCCAAGCACACTTATCCTGAACAATCTTTTCATGGCTTCTTTGGTTGTTTGATAAGTTAGTTCCAAACTCCATGCCAGATTTTAACGGCTCTTGATTAGCTAATTGATTAAACCAATAAACTTAAAGGGGCAAACTTGGCATTAAACGGACTGAACCCTTATTTTTGTAGACATGCAAGAGCAAATCCTTATTCTCGATTTTGGCTCGCAATATACCCAGCTGATAGCCCGCCGGGTGCGCGAACTAAATGTTTACTGCGAAATCCATCCTTTCAGTGATGCCCCTGAACTAAGCCCGGATATTAAAGGCGTGATCCTGAGCGGCAGCCCCTGTTCTGTGAGCCAGGGAAATGCACCAGACTTAGACCTTACTCCCTATCGAGGTAAGGTGCCAGTACTGGGTGTGTGCTATGGTGCACAGCTGATGGTGCATAAAAACGGAGGATATGTAGAGCCTTCTAATGTTCGCGAATATGGTCGGGCACACCTGAACATGGTGAACGATAAAATAGATCTGCTCAAAGAAATTACCCTTAATTCGCAGGTATGGATGTCGCACGGTGATACTGTTCAGCGTCTGCCTGAGAATTTTGAACTTATTGCAAGTACAGCATCAGTACAGGTAGCTGCATATAAAATTACCGGCGAGCCAACTTATGGTATCCAGTTTCACCCGGAGGTAACCCATTCAACAGAAGGTAAAACAGTGCTTCGTAATTTTGTGGTGCACATTTGCGATTGCAGCCAGGACTGGACCCCTAATACTTTTATAGAAGAAACTGTTGAGAATCTGCGCCACCAGCTGGGCAACGATCGGGTAGTGCTGGGGCTAAGCGGCGGCGTAGATTCCTCTGTTGCGGCCATGCTCATCCATAAAGCAATCGGCAAAAACCTCTATTGTATTTTTGTCAACAATGGCCTCCTACGGAAAAATGAATTTCAGGAGGTGCTTGATCAATATCAGCACATGGGGCTGAATGTTCGTGGCGTTGACGTAAGCCAGCAATTTTATACAGCCTTAAATGGATTAAAAGATCCGGAAGATAAACGGAAAGCGATTGGCCGCACGTTTATAGAAGTATTCGATGCAGAAGCGCATCGCATAGAAGGTGTAAGCTGGCTGGGACAAGGCACCATTTACCCTGATGTGATAGAGTCTGTTTCTGTCAAAGGGCCGTCTGTTACTATTAAGTCGCACCACAATGTGGGAGGCCTGCCGGACTTTATGAAGCTGAAGGTGGTGGAACCACTGCGGTCTTTATTCAAGGATGAAGTTCGGCTGGTAGGCAGAACCCTGGGGCTTGATCAGAATATTTTGCGCCGCCATCCATTTCCTGGCCCTGGTTTGGCCATCCGGATCCTGGGAGACATTACACCTGAAAAGGTAAGGGTGCTTCAGGAGGTGGATGATCTTTACATCAAAGGGCTTAAAGAATTTGGTCTGTATGACGAAATCTGGCAGGCGGGTGCTATTTTGCTTCCTGTTCAGTCAGTAGGCGTAATGGGCGACGAGCGAACTTATGAATCGGTTGTGGCCCTGCGGGCGGTTACCAGCGTAGATGGTATGACAGCCGATTGGTACCCGCTGCCCTATGAATTTATGCGAGAAATTTCAAACCAAATCATTAACCGTGTAAAAGGCGTAAATCGCGTGGTGTATGACATCAGCTCTAAACCGCCTGCAACTATTGAATGGGAATAATCTAATATGCGATACACACTTGTGATGATGGCCATGTGCCTGTTGGGCACGCCGCTTCTGGCCCAGCGAAAAAACGATGTTCAGCAGCAATATTTGCAGGCAAAAAGTCAGTTCCAGCAGGAGCAATGGGTGGCAGCCATGGAAAACTTCCGGCAGATTGCAGCTAATCCTGCCAGCAGTGGTTTTGCCGAGTACGCTTCCTTTTACTACGCAATTTCTGCCATAAACGCAGGCCGCAGGGAAGAAGCAAAGGCCATGTTGCTGCAGCTTCGCCAAAAATCGCCTGACTGGGAAAAGCAGGAAGAAGTTAGCTACTGGCTCGGTCGCGTGTATCTGGAAGATAAAAACTGGCAGCCTGCAGTAGCTGCCCTGGAAAGCATACGCAGCCGCAACATAAAAGCAGATGCAGCCGATATGGCCCGTTTCTATCTGCAGCGCGATGCCTCTGTAGACCAGCTTAAAAAACTGCTCGACCAGTATCCCGACGCATCCTATGTTGCCGATGCCCTTGCCCGCAAGATCAGTGCACAGTCCGGATCACAGGACCAGGCACTTCTGCAGGAGCTTATCAAGCGTTACAAGCTTGATAAAGGGATACTGTCGCAACCAGCCCTGGGCAATAGTGAAATGAAAGATACATATTCAGTTGCCGTGATGTTGCCCTTTATGGTGGACAACCTGCAGCCAGAAAAGAACATAAGAGATCTATATTTCACATTGGATCTGTATGAAGGAATGAAGCTGGCGCAGCAGGATTTGGCGCTGGAAGGCATTCGGGTTAGCCTTTTGGCTTACGATACGCGCAGAGACAGTCTTACAACCGTTCGTTATTTACGTGCACCTGAAATGCAGGCGGTTGATCTGATTGTTGGCCCAATCTACCCGGGACCTACCCGGGCAGCCCTGGAATTTGCATACAACAACAGGGTAAATCTGGTGAATCCCATTTCTACTAACCCCGAGGTTATTCAGAATAATCCCTATGCATTCCTTTTTAAACCTTCACTTTTAACACTGGGTCAAAAAGCTGCAGATTTTGCTGGCAGAACATTTTCACCACCCCGTTCCCTGGTGATTTATGGAGGGCAGATGCGTGACAGCCTGATGGCCTTTGCCTACAAGCAAGAGCTGGAAAGAAATGGGTTCAGCAACATAAGAATGGAAAGAATAAAAGCCGGAGATGAAAAGCGTATCCGCGGAATGCTGGTATCTGACACTCCGGAAGATACACAAACAGGCGGCAGGTTATCTTCCGAAAGGATTGGGCATGTATTTATTGCTTCTGAAGAAGAGATCATAGTTGCTACGGCAATGAATGCCATTGCCTCCCGTAAAAACAGCGTGCCGGTGATAGGCCACGAATCCTGGATCAGGAAAAATCTGGTGTCTAATGACCAGCTTGAGCGCTTAGGGGTATATCTTCTGGCTCCGGAATATATCGATTACAGCAATGCAGATTACTTTACTTTCCGGGATAAATATTTGCAAAAAGTGCACTCCATGCCCACAAATTATGCCTTTCTGGGCTATGATCTGCTTATGTATTATGGCCGCATGATGCACCGGTACGGAAATCTTTTTCAGACAAGTGTTTCGGAAGAGGTTTATCACAAAGGCATCTTGTGTGAACGATTCAATTATCAGGTTCAGCGGGATAACCAGTGCGTGCCCATCATTCAATTCAAAAACTACACTGCGGTAGTTGTTTACCAATAATCAGTTAAGATCATGTTGCATCAGGAGAGGAGTAACCAGCTTTTTGAACGTGCCCAGCGGGTGATTCCAGGAGGCGTAAATAGTCCCGTAAGGGCATTTAAAGCAGTAGGTGGCAAGCCACTGTTTATGCAAAAAGCAAAGGGAGCCTATTTGTATGATGTTGATGGCAACCGCTATATCGACATGATTAACTCCTGGGGACCCATGATTCTTGGTCATGCCAATGAAATGGTCCAGCAGGCCATAGCAGAAGCATTGCCACGTTCGCTTTCTTTTGGTGCGCCTACCGAAGCTGAAATTGAGATGGCAACGCTTATCACCACAATGGTACCTTCTATAGAAAAGGTACGCATGGTGAACAGCGGGACAGAAGCAACCATGTCTGCCATACGGCTGGCACGCGGCTTTACAGGCCGCGAGAAAATTATTAAGCTGGAAGGTTGCTATCATGGCCATGGTGATTCATTTCTTATCGCTGCGGGCAGTGGGGCGCTTACCATGGGTACACCAGACAGTCCCGGGGTAACAAAGGGTACAGCTGCAGATACGCTCATAGCACCATTCAATAACCTGGATGCAGTTGAACAACTGGTTATCACCAATAAAGGAGCGGTAGCCGCGCTTATCCTGGAACCGGTTGTTGGCAATATGGGTTGCATACCGCCTAAAGCGGGTTATCTGGAGGGGCTGCGGAAAATTTGTGACCGCGAAGGGATTATCCTCATCTTTGATGAAGTGATGACGGGGTTCCGGCTGGCAAAAGGTGGCGCTCAGGAACGTTTTGGAGTACAGGCCGATCTTACAACCCTGGGTAAGATCATTGGGGGAGGTATGCCGGTTGGGGCCTATGGCGGCCGCCGTGACATTATGGAGTTTGTGTCTCCTGCGGGTCCTGTTTATCAGGCAGGAACGCTTTCGGGTAATCCTATTGCGATGGCTGCAGGTCTGGCGATGCTCAACCATCTGAACAACCACCCCGAAATATACCAGCAGCTGGAAGCTATCAGTAATCGCATCGTTGCCGATTTGAAGGATGTGCTGAATCAATTAGGCCTTCGCTATACTATTAACCAGGTTGGCTCTATGTATTCACTGTTTTTCACAGAAACAACAGTGATTGACTACGATTCTGCCAAAACCTCTGACACCCTGTTGTTTGGCCGTTATTTCAGGGAAATGCTGGAACGAGGCGTTTACCTGGCACCGTCGCAATATGAAGCCCTGTTTGTTTCACATGCGCTGCAGAATACTGAAATTGAACAGCTCAGAAGGACAAGCCTGGAAAGTTTACAGGCCATTATGGGCTGATCAGAACAGCGCAAAAGATACCAGCACCTCCATTACAACACCAAGCAGTAACGTCATAAAGTAGAAGAAGCCCAGAATATTGAATTTCAGAAATGTTTTACCCCAGCCTTGCTGATAAACCCTTTTCATAGAAAAAAAGGCATAGAGGGTAATGATGATGAAACAGTAGAAGACCATCGAATCTGAGGTAACTACAGAAACAGAAAAAAGCTCTATTCCGATCAGCAGGGTTAAGATCAGGAAGCTGAATGAATGCAGGTGCAGGGCATGGATGGCATGGCTGATGTAGTATTTCTCTTTACGCCCAAAGAGTACATACAGGTAAAATGCAAAGACGGGTAATAGCAAGAACATTAGCACCGAAAAATTTTTGGCCAGGTAAGGCAGGAATACATCCATATCTTTCTGGGCTATTTTACGCGCCTGGTGTACAATTAACTGGTCGAACCTGCTTTTCTTATCCATATCCAGGCTGTCAATTACCTGCTCATCTGTTAGCTCCCGGTCGCGAATAAGGCTAAAGATCCGGTTTTCACTATCGTTGTCGATCCGTATGGAACCGGAATCCTCTGAAATTACCATGGTAGAATCAACCTGCCTGATCTCCAGGTTGGCTGAGTCTAGGGCTGCCTGGAACTGACCCCGCGCATCGGCAGGTATTGGCACAGTGGGTGTTATGTCATCAGTCTCAAAATTGAGTGTTATTTTTTCTTCTTCCACTACCTTATCGACCAGCAGGGCCAGCAAAAAAAAGAAAATAAAGCTGATGATCAGGTAAAGACGCAGTGGATGAACATAGCTGTTTCTTTTACCTTCATTATAACGCTTTGTTAGAAATCCCGGTTTGATGAGAAAGGGAAGGGTGCTGCGGCCAATCTTGGAGTCGAAAGCAAAATAATTGCTGAAGAAATCTTCCATAAAGGCGCCTAACCTAATCCGATTGGTTTTATTCTCCTGACCGCAACTTGGGCAAAACTTGTCTGTGGACGTAAGTGGGCGATGGCAGTTTAAGCAAGACGGCAGCATTTTTCTGTGCTTTAGCCTGAAAATCTACGCATTCTCCAGCAGCTGTGCAAGCAGCTCCGAAAAATGCAATAATGCTGAAAATATTGCATTAACGGCCCCCATACTTCACGACTTTGTATATTTATTCCCTGAATGTGCCTGAGGTTCTCTTGTTTAACGCTATCCTTTATTGCTGTGAAAAAAATTACGCTGCTCCTTTCTCTAACCCTGTTACTGGCGGGTGGGCTATTTGCTCAGGGTAGACGCAACGAGGAGAAGATTCTGACTTTTGAGACTATTTACGATGCTCCTTCCGAGATCAACAAGCTATGGATCGGCTTTCAGCCACTCTATGCCGATATGTTCAGAACAAATACGAATATGGGTTATGGCATAGAAGCAACCTATTACTGGAAGGATAAAGCGGATTTCAGGGCACATTTCCGTAAACCTTACAACCGCCACCTTGACCATCAGCGCAATGTGGTCTTCAAAAATTCACCGGAAATTGAAAACAGAATTACGGTTTACAATTATATGGAGCTGGGTGGCACCTACCACATCAAAGATACTGAGCAGGATACCGAAAGCAAGATTTACCTTTATTCCAAGCGCTATGCCGGAGCCAAATGGGCTTCTATGGTGCCAGAAAAGTCTACAGTACAGACGAAGGTAAGAAAAATACTGGGCGCAAGGGTAGGGGGCTATGCCTACCAGACCACCGTTGACCTCGACAGGATGTACGATGCTCAGGAAATTAGATTAGTCAATGCTGAAGGCGTGGCGTTACCCAACGATTTTGGGCAGGATCTTGCTAATGGTCCGGATTTGAATCCCTTTACCGGCGCTAAAGTAAAAGGGGGCTATGTAGGCGGATCTTATGCATGGATCAAGAATTTTGCCATCAACCCGGATAGAACCTATGATGATCTGGTAAATGACCTGATGCTAACCGTGTATGGTGATATACTGTTTGCAGGCAGCATCACGTATGACGATGTGTATTACAAGCCAGACCCAGCAGATACGAAGGCAATGTCTTACAGCGCCCAGGAGCTGGGTAAAAATTTCTTTGGCTTTCGTGCCGGTATTGACGGCAAATTCAACCGAACCCTAAGCTGGGCTTATAATGGAGAAATTGGCTACAGGCCGGGCGTGAAAAAGCAGGGTATGTATGCCCTTATTAAAATAACCTTCCCCATGTACAGCTCCGACATGAATAATAATGTGGAAGCGTTCAGTAAATAAAAAATACAGGTCTCAAGCTACAGAAGGCGGCACTGATAAGGAAAACAGATAGCAGTACAAACACAATTTGCTCCTGTAAGCGGGACTTGCGAATGCTGGTGCCGCTTTTCTTTTGTATCTGATCAACAGATAATCTAATCGGCGGTGTTACTGAGCCCCCTGCTCCTGATGGTCTTTTAAATATTTAAGCGCACGCGCTAGGTCTTCTGGTGTATCAATGCCTGCCGTATCAAGCTGGGTTTCTGCTGTTTTAATTTTATAACCAGCCTCCAGCCAGCGAAGCTGCTCAAGGGATTCTATGTTCTCCAGCCAACCCTGAGGAAGCTGGGTTATCTCCTGCAATATATCGGTTCTGTAGGCATAGATACCAATGTGCTTGAACCATAGGTGTTGCTCCAGCCATTCTGAGCGTGGGGCGTTGCGCAGGTGCGGAATTGGTTCGCGGCTAAAATACAGTGCTTCCCCCTTGTGGTTGGTAACTGCTTTTACCACACTGGCACTAAATAATTCATCGGCATGGCAGATCCGTTTAATCAGGGTGGCCAGCTGGGTTTCACCATCGAGCAGCGCCGCCAGACTGCTGATCTGCTGCGGATTTATAAATGGTTCGTCACCCTGAATATTGATGGCATAATCATATTTTTTGTCCTGTAGCAGGAGTGCTTCAGCACAACGGTCTGTGCCGCTTGGGTGATGGTTGCTGGTCATGCAGATGGTAGCGCCCGCCTTGGTGGCAGCCTCTGCAATGGCCTCATGATCGGTTGCAATGATAACCTGGCTAAGGTCTGGGCACTGGCTGGCCTGTTGCCATACGCGTACAACCATGGGGATGCCCCCAATATCAGCCAGTGCTTTTCCCGGAAAGCGTGTGCTGCTCCAGCGGGCTGGGATAATTCCTACAATTTTCATGCTTCTTTTCGCACCTTTAACGTTGAGCCTGTATCTTCAGTTACTACAATTTTTTCTCCCTCCATAATGTATTCACCCCTGGAATATGCATCGTAAATCACATCATCAATTAATACCTTGCCAGAGGGTCGCAAAATTGTATAGGAAACACCCGTACGCCCCAGCAGCGACTGATTTCTAAAGGATGCCGTATAACCCTGAGCCCTGTCCTGTGTTGATTCCAGCGCCACCCGGCTAAAAGCTTTAGAGTCAGCAAACCGTATGCCGCCAAATACTATTAAAATTACCCCACCCAGCATACCTATTACTGCCGTTAGCAGGGCCTGAAAAACATCACCAACCGCTACAAAATCAAAGTTAAACCAGTCATTGCCCACCATGATCAGGATTAGGGAGCCTAAAGTCAGGATAAAACCGCTGACACCGGCTACCCCAAAGCCCGGAATCACAAAGATTTCTGCTGCAATAAGGCCAATGCCCAGGAAAAAAAGAATGATTTCCCAGTGTTCAGCCAATCCATTTAAATAGTAAGGTACCAGATATAGTACCAGGGCAATAATGGCGGCCAACAATGGAAAGCCAATGCCTGGCGTTTGCAGCTCGAAGTATAGACCACCAATGATAATCAGGATGAGAATTCCACTAATGAAAGGGTTGATGAAAATTGAAACGACCTTTTCTGTCCTGCTGAGCTCATAAGTTTTTATTTCGTAGTCTTCGACGCCATTGCGTTTCAGGATTTCTTCAATGCTGCTAACCCTGGCTTCTGCAAAATCCCATTTTATGGCTTCAGAAGTAGAGAAAGTTACCACCTCACCTTTTTTACTAACTCCTTCTACTTCAAGATCTTCATCTACCATGGCTTCTGCAATTTGCGGGTTACGGCCGGTAGCCTCGGCCGTAGAACGCATGATGGATCTCATATATGACTGGTATTTGTCAGGTGCGGCTTCTCCGGATTGGTCTACCACTGTTGCAGCACCAATGCTTGCACCGGGCGCCATGTAAATAGAGTCGGTTGCAATGGCTATAAGGGCTCCTGCCGAGGCGGCATCTTTATTTACAAAAGTCCAGATAGGAATTTCATACTCCAGCAGGCGGGTGCGAATTTCATCCGCATCGGTGACCAGACCGCCATAGGTGTCTAACTCTAGTATTACTATATCTGCATTCCAGTTGGTAGCTTCCTCCAGGCCAAGTGTTACATAACGATTGGTACGGGGGTCAATTTCTGCTCCAATCTTGAGTACAAGTACCTTTGTTTGTATGTTCGGAGCATTATTTTGTGCCTGCACCGTAAGGCCAGCAGATAGCATTATTAAAGCAATAAGGCTGTAGAAGCGCCACTTTATGCACTTGGAAATCATTTTTTTTGAGGCTTAAAAAAGCTAATTTTACTAAAAGTTACTTAAAAAGCCTTGCCGCAACAATTGCTCCCTTTTTTTTCTTACCAGGCACCCGGCAGGATCTGGCAGATAGCCACAGATCTGGAGACCAGTTGCCTGGGAATAGAAGTACGGGATGCACTGCAGGAGGCAAGCTTTTCTTATGTGTGCCCGCAGCAAGATAAGGTAATTCTGGAAGGTTTGGTGCTGGAAAATACTTTGTTAAGCAACCTGATTGCCTGCCATAAATCGGTCATGCTCTTTCAGCAGTTTGATGACCTGGAAAATCCCGCAGACATTACAACGCTGGCCCTGGATGTACATAGCCAGGAGGTACTTTGGGCTGTTGGCCAGTATCGGCACATGATCTTTTACGGAGAAGAAAGCCTTGGAAAAGCAGGGGTTGCCAGTGGGGAAGAAGCCTGGTCTGCCATCCACCTCAGGAATGGCCTCATTCGGGATGTGGATGAAAATGAAGCGGTTGCCATCTTCGGTGCAGACAGGTTGGAAAACGTCCACAACCATACGCTGGTGCTGCCGACCAGCTACGAAGCGGGAGAGGCGCATTTTGCTACAGCGCATGAGTTTATCCAACTGTACCTGCAGCTGGTATCGGTAAAAAGCTGTGAATACTTACATGTTTTTGATAAAATCGTGATTTCTTTCTATACTGCAGAGGGAGAAAAGCTGGCAAATCGTATTGCAGTTTTTGATGCGGAAGGCAATTTAATATTACACCAAATCATGGCAAAAGAGCTGCCCAAGCCGGGATCAGAAACCTTTATGGTATGGCACCAGCACTTATTTTATATCGAGAACAGTTCATGTTTAAAAGGCTATAACCTACAATGAACAGAGGGGAATTTATGAAAAGACTTACTGCCTTTTTTATTTTCTGGATGGCTAGCTTACTGGTGGCACAAGCCAGCATGCAGGTACTCAGAGATTCAGTGGGCACAGAAATGGTCAATGGCAAAACCTATATCCTTTACAAGGTAGAGCCTAAAGAAACGCTCTTTGGCATTGCCAACAAATATAACCTTTCTGTAGCCGAGCTGGTGAAGCATAATCCCGAAGCAGAAGCGGGCCTTAAAGTGGGCTCTGTGCTACGCATACCGCAAATTAAATCTGGTAATACAAATGCCACTGCCTCCACCGGCGGTAAACTTCATACGGTAGAGCCTAAGGAAACACTTTACAGCATCAGCAAACTCTACAATATTTCTGTTGATGAGATTAAAGAGTGGAACAACATTCAGGGCAATTCCATCAGTACAGGCGACCGCATTAAAGTAAGTAGACCAGCGAACAGTACAAATACCACAGCCTCCACCAGCCCGGTTACTCCAAGAACCAGTACTCCTGCAAATACATCGGCAACCCCGGCACAGCAGGCCAACCAGCACAAACTCAACTTTGCCGGCAAAATTGTGCACACCGTAGAAGAGCAGGAAACCCTTTACAGCATTGCCAAGATGTATGATACCAACGTAACGCAGTTAAAGGAGTGGAATCAACTTTCTATAGAAAATCTGGGCATAGGTCAGAAGCTTATAGTAGGAGTAACCAAAGGGCTGCCTAAGAAGAGCCAGGAACGTGTGGTCCGCAATGGCATTGAAGAGGAGAAGCCAAAAGATTATGGCTATAACAGTAATCCCATGACCATCGCACAGGTAGGGGATCCTACCCAGGCAGAGCTTGAAAATAATAATATTGAAAGGGCCAGCGTTCGCAAAATTTCTGAGATGGGCATGGCCATGTCAATTGAAGATTCGCTGAATACGAAAAAATATCTGGCGCTTCACCGTACGGCTCCTATTGGCACCATCATGCAGGTGCATAACGAAATGAACAACCTGAGCGTTTTTGTACGGGTTGTAGGTAAGCTGCCAACAACGGGCACACATGACAAAGTTCTGATCAAGCTGTCGCGTAAAGCCTATGAAAAACTAGGCGCCTATAGCGAAAAAGTTCCGGTTCGCCTGACGTACGTGCCCTAGACTCAAAAATTTAAATAAACCCCGTCGGCCCTAGTGGCAGTCGGGGTTTTTTGCTTTTGGAACCAATTTTGCAAAGAAACGTTGCAAACATAGCTGTAATGCCATTCTACAATGAATACCTTTTATAAAAGAGCCTGGGAAATCCTCTTTATCCTGTTCTATCCCTTTATTACTTTATTCTCGCTGCTGTTCATAGGCCTGGTTAGTTTGATCTCTGCCCTATCGCGCCTGTTCACAAGTAAACCGGCTACACAAGCAGAAACTACTGAAGAAGAGGGGGTGGAATGGAAGCCTTTTGTACAGCACCACGGTGTTTTTTTAAGTCGTAAGCCTGTGCACCAGGTACAGTTTGGGCCGGTGCTATATCATTTCAAGGCTAACCATAACATACCCGGGCTGGAACATAGCTTTTGGAGTGATTTTCAGGTGCCCATTGGCGAAGGCTTTTTATTACAGCGCTGGCCAAGCATTGCGGAACATGAACTGGAGCAGTTCGAGCTGGTTTATGTTCGACCAGGTTTGGACGCACCTGTCGTAGTACAATCCATGCCTACTTTTTACTGGCAGGTACAGGAGCATTCGCATGAAGAGGTAGACATCATCTGGACGGAAGATGAAGTAGAGAAGCGCATTTTTGTGGCAGAAGAGCAACTCCCATGAACAAGGCAGTTCCTGGAAATCAGCAGCTCAAGGATTTTCTTGATCAAAAAGCTGAACAGTATAACAACCCTGCTTTTATTCCTGACGATCCCATTGCCATACCGCATCAATTTTCTATACGCCAGGACATTGAGATCAGTGGATTTTTTGCCGCCACCCTGGGTTGGGGCAGGCGCAGCATGATCCTGAGCAAATGCAGGGAGTTGATGGCACGAATGGACAACGCGCCATACCAGTTCATGCTGCACCACACCGATGAAGACTTAAAGCGGCTGCTGGGCTTTTGTCACAGAACCTTTAATGATACAGACCTGCTTTATTTTGTGCACTTTTTATCGGACTACTACAAAAAAGCCAACTCACTTGAAACAGCTTTTGCGGCAGCTATTTCTCCTACGGCAGCTACCGTAGAGGTGGGGCTAACGCATTTTCACAACCTTTTCTTTAGCTTGCAAGACGCGCCCTGGCGTACGCGCAAACATGTGGCTACCCCGGCCAGAAATTCTGCCTGCAAGCGTTTAAATATGTATCTGCGATGGATGGTGCGCTGCGATACCAGGGGTGTAGATTTTGGGCTTTGGAAAAATATTTCACCAGCCCAGCTGGTCTGTCCCTGCGATGTGCACGTAGAGCGCGTAGCCAGAAATCTTGGGCTTATAAGCCGAAAAGACAGTAGCTGGTTAACGGCACTGGAACTCACCCGGCACCTGCGTGCCTTAGACCCCTCAGATCCGGTCCGGTACGATTTTGCCCTGTTTGGCCTTGGAATACAAGAGGGGTTTGCAAAGGAATAACGATGCGTTGTTAAGCACCTATCCTTACTATTTCGATCTTTTAATGTACAGGCACTATTGGCGCCATTTGTCTGGCTGGCTACGCCACGCCTGCAAAGAAGCTAACTCATCTGCCCTGATCATGCCCAAGGCTTCAGCTTCTTCAACTAAAAATTCATAATTGCTGAGGCTATGCAGTGGAATGCCTGCAGCGGCAAAGTTTTGTGCAGCCAGTGGAAAGCCATAGGTAAAGATACTTACCATCCCCAATACCTGGCATCCGTGCTTTTGTAATGCCTCTACTGCTTTTAACGAACTACCGCCAGTAGAAATAAGATCTTCCAGCACTACAACTTTTCTTCCTTCGGGTAGCGAACCTTCAATTAGATTTTCCATGCCATGGCCTTTTGGGCTGGAACGTACATAGGCAAAAGAGAGGTTGAGGGCATCTGCCACCAGGGCTCCCTGTGGAATACCTGCCGTTGCTACACCGGCAATAGCTTCAACATGTGGATGCTCGCGGGTAACCAGTTCGGTTATTGCACGTTTGATAAAAGTGCGAACCTCCGGGAAGGAGAGAGACAGCCGATTGTCGCAGTAGATGGGCGATTTCCAGCCGGAAGCCCAGGTAAAAGGCTGCTCTGGTCGCAGGCGTATAGCGCCAATTTGTAGTAGCATGCGGGCAGTTTGCCTGCTGATCTCATTGGGGTCTTCAGCTAAACTCATGCTGCGAATTTAAAGTAATGCCTGTAACTTAAGCTACTTTTGGTTGTAGTTTCCGCTAAAAGTTTTTTTCTTTCGGTTGCATTTAGCACTGGCTACATGAAAATTTTTATAAACGACATTTCCGTTAATCTTGCAAAAGCTTCAGAAGATCTGGAGCATAAGATGTACGATGTAGTGCTCGATGCACGAATTGACAATATCGACAGCAAAAAGCTGATTGACGATGTGTTGGTAAAAGGCGCAACCTTAGTGCAGGTGCAGGCGCTCATCAACATGATGCACGAAAAAGATTTCAGGCATCTGGATAGTATCACCTTCAGTGTACATCCTCAGGACTATAAAAGTATCCGCAAGGCTGTGAAAAAACAGTTTAAAGTGGTGAAAGCCGGCGGTGGTATTGTTGAAAACGAAGATCAGATTCTGCTGATTCATCGCAAGAACAAATGGGATTTGCCGAAGGGTAAGTTAGATAAGGGAGAAGGCAAGAAAGAAGGTGCTTTGCGCGAAGTGGAAGAAGAATGCAATGTGAAGGTAAAAATAGGGGAGAAAATCACCCATACCTGGCATACCTATATCCGCAATGGCAAAAAGCATCTTAAGAAAACTTACTGGTACCGTATGGAATGCATCGATGACCGCGATATGAAGCCCCAGCTGGATGAAGGCATTACCGATGTTCGCTGGATGGGGGAACGCGATACGCAACAGGCCATGGTAAATTCCTTCCGCAGCATCCGGCATGTAATTAAAAAGTACTACAGCCTGAGCACCAAACTCATCTAAAGTATCTTAAGTCTGCTAAAAGCATAAAAGCCCATTTAAAGCGGGCTTTTTTTATTTTTCTAAAGGATAGGGAAGAAATTCCTGCACGTTGCCACCATACCTGTGTACTTCTCTGATGATGGTAGAGCTAATGGCTGCATAAGAGGGTGATGTGATCAGGAATACAGTTTCCAATGCCGGGTATAAATAACGGTTTACCTGTGACACTGAGTTTTCGTACTCAAAATCTGTGGTGTTTCGCAGGCCGCGCAGCAAATACCTTGCCCCCAGTCGTTGTGCCAGTGTAGCGGTCAGCTCACTATAGGTGATCACACTCACCCGCGGTTCATTCACAAAGCTGGATTTTATACTTTCCAGCATAGGGTCTATTGGAAAATAGCGGTTCTGCTTCTGACTATTATACCCAATGGCGATGATAATTTCATCAAAAACTTTCAGGCCACGTTCTACAATATCAAAATGACCCCTGGTGAAGGGATCGAAGGAGCCGGGAAAAAGAGCGATGCGTTTTTCCATTATTCACAGCGAGACAGGCTAAACAAATCGAAAAAACGATACTCTGCTACCTCGTCAAACATATAGTTAAAACTTAACTCGGGTGGCCGGTTGCCAAAGGCAAGCTTACCGAAATAAGGTTTTATTTCCCTATACCAGTCCGAATCAACACTAATATTACCCCAGAGTAATATGCTGGTGCTGGCCTGGTCTAAATCAAATTGCTTAAAAAGCATCAGGAGGTAGCGGAGCATATCTGCAGGTGCAACACACTTAAACAAGTTGGCATAAAACAGTTTTTTCTGCTGGCAAATCACTACAGTCATGATCCCATTTTCCAGCAAAAGAAAAACATCACGAGTGGTGCTGTGTTCCGGGTAATGGAGAACACCCTCTACAAAAGCGCTTATGTGATGCAAAACCCGTATTTTAAGATTGGCATAGCGTTGGTTAAGCCACTGTAGCATCGTTTGCTCCGCCGCAAAAACAGTTACTATGCTGTTATTGAAATGAGGGTAGTACTGAGGAACATCCGAAGGCAGCTGTGGACTTGTAAGCCGTAAATATGCTGGCAGCTGGTCTTTATCAAACAGTGCAGCAGGTATTATACTAAACTGCAGGTTTTTTATGGCAAAGCGCACAGAATGCCAAAAGCCAGCCATCAGCAGCTGATGGTCTTCAAAAAGACCTTCAATCAGTCGCTGATACTCCTGCTGGCTTTTTATGTTATGGAGGTTATAGTGCTCCAGTAACAGGCATTTACTGGTTTTGATGTCAATAACAGCCAGCTGAAACTCGCGTTCACCCGCTTGCAGCAGCAGGGTGTAATCCTGCAGGTAATCTATGCTGAAGCGGGTGTCTTTGATCTTTAGATCTTGCGAGTAGTATGCAGCGTTTCCCTTCAAGGCTATTATTCCCAGTTACCTTGCGTGGTAGGTTCGTCACGTGAGCCTACGCGAAGTGGACCGTAGGGATGAGTTTCTTTCAACCTGTCTTTATTAACAACAAGAACATCTTTGGCTTCGAAAACATTTACCGTGGCACCGTTGGCTCTGGTAACTGTGCCCGCATAAAGATCAAATCTTTTGCCGTCGCTGTCCGGTATTACAGGAAGCTCTTCGGGTTTAAAATTAGGATATCTTGTTGGGCCAAAGATAGAGTCACGTACACTTGCATAACCAAGAGTATCATACTCTACGTAAATGCTATCAGCTCCATAAGAAAGCTGAATAACAGTTTCACGTTTTACAATGTTAGGAATTCTTCCGTTTTCAATAAAGTTTAGCAGGCTATCCCAGTTATCAGTGTACTTGCCATGCACCGCCAGGTATGCGGTTTCTGCATCACGGATCATTTTTAGATTCTGAATTACGCGAGCTTCATTCCTGGCTACTAGGGTGCCTTCGTCAATGCGGTCTTTGATAGAATCTACCAGGAAGTAGCCCAATCCTATTGCTACAACGAAAAGTAAAATCGAGAAGATTTTGGTAGGTGTCATTTTTATTGATTTTGTGCAAGTATAAATATTTTACAGGAAAACTAAATGGTGTTTGCTTCTAAACAAGCCTTAAACGCTAAATTTATAATACCCACGCTTGGATTTCAAGTCCTGCAGTGAAGAACTGTGCTGTAATATCTGGTGCAGATTGCCGGCCGGGATCATTTTGATCTGTTCCCAGCTCAGGAAACTCACGTCCTGAATAAGCTGAGCATCTGCCGGCGATTCAGGATCAGTACCTGTCTGCAGGTAACCTCCAATCATTTTAACGTTAAAAAATATTTCCAAAGCATGCAGGGGTGGTTTCAGATATTCGTGCACGAATAAAAAATCCTGAATCTCTACCTGCAGACCTGTTTCTTCCAGAAACTCTCTTTTTAGGTTATCATGGACACTGCTGCCATATTCCATACCACCACCAGGAGGTGCCCAAAAAATTCCCCCGGCACCCAGGCCCTGATGCCTGACTAATAATACTTTATCTGCTTTTATACAGATTCCACAAATGCGCTGACGCAGCTGCCGGCCATACTGAATCTCTACCGCTTTCGTTATTTCCATGGCTTGTGATGGCGCTGCTGCTGTGTATATTTGTGAAAAAATTCCAATGATTCAAACCAATAACCCTGATTTCGAAGAAAGAGTTAGAAAATTTTTAACCCGCCAGCATTTTATGCACCTGATTGGATTTGACCTGCAGGTGATTGCAGAAGGCAGAACGGAAGGCTGGTTACGGCTGGAGGAAAAACATAAACAACAAAAGGGTTTTGCCCATGGTGGCCTGATCGCAACACTCGCCGATATTACCGCAGGCTTTGCCGCGTACACCCTAGTGCCGGAAAATCATCATGTTGTCACTGCAGAAATTAAAGTCTCTTACTTTTTACCGGCTGTTGGCCAGCAGCTACATGCTATAGGCTGGGTGCTTAAGCAGGGTAAAAAGATCAATTTTTGCGAAGCAGAGGTTTGGGATATTGTAGAACAGGAAGGGAAAGAAACGCAGCGCAGGTTGGTCGCCAAGGCAACCACTTCCATGGCAACCATATTTGAATAGGGCTGCTTGGGCTGCCTTTCATTTTTGAAAAGCAAATAGCCGTCTATCTTGTTTAGCTTTGCCAGTGTGGCGTCCACGATATGAATTTCTAGCTTAATAGATCAATGCTTCCATCCGATTTACTGTTTCAGCGATTTCAACACAAACCTACGGATGGGCAGCTGCGGCTTTTCTACCAGCTGGACCATTTTCTGCTGCAGCACGAAGAGCTGCACACCCTGCTCTTGCGGGGGTATGCCGGCACTGGCAAAACCACTGCAGTGAGTGCCCTGGTGCAGGTGCTGCCTCAATATGGCTATAAATATATGCTGGTTGCTCCGACAGGGCGGGCAGCTAAGGTAATGTCCACTTATGCAAAGCGCCAGGCTTTTACCATCCACAAGATCATCTATAAGCACCAGTTCAACGAAGATGATAGTGCCTACCAGGGAAGCGACCTGCAGAAGAACTATTCAAAGAACACGCTTTTTATCGTAGATGAAGCTTCTATGCTATCTGATGCTGCGACCAGTGGGGGCTATGGCCTGCTGAAGGATCTGGTGAGTTTTGTATTCTCGCAGGAGGGCAATAAGCTTATGCTGATCGGGGATGATGCGCAGCTTCCTCCTGTACACCAGGCTGCAAGCCCGGCGCTTAATGCAGCTTATCTCAGGCAATACCACCGGCTTACGGTAGAAGAAGTACAGTTAACTGAAGTAGTGCGTCAGGAGAAGGCCAGCGGTATTTTGTTCAATGCCACCAACCTGCGGCAGGAGCTGCAAAAAGAAAAGCCGGATGTTCAGCTGCACACAACCACTTTCGAGGATACCTTCCGGATGACTAGCGAACGACTCGAAGACGGGCTTCGCTATGCATACAATAAATACGGGGAGGAGAACAGCCTGATCATCTGCCGTTCTAACCGGGCAGCCGTGCAGTACAACCAGTATATTCGAAGGGCCATTCACTTCAGCGAAAGCGAGCTGGACGCCGGTGACCTGATCATGATTGCCAAAAATAATTATACCTGGTTGCCCAATGATTCTCCTGCAGGATTTCTGGCAAATGGAGATTTTGCCGAGGTAACTAAAATAGTTTCTTTCGAAGAAATACATGGCCTGAGATTTGCTTCAGTGATGTTGCGACTGCCCGATTATGCAGACATGCCAACATTTGAAGCCATGCTTATACTGGACAGCCTACATGCACCCCATCCGGCCCTGAGTCCGGAAGATAATAAGCGGTTGTACAATGCAGTGCGGCAGGATTATGCTGATCTGGAGGGAAAGGCGCTGAAGGAAGCACTCAGAAATGACCCTTATTTAAATGCCCTGCAGGTTAAGTTTGCTTATGCACTTACCTGCCACAAAGCGCAGGGAGGGCAGTGGGAGGCAGTTTTTGTAGAGCAGGGTTACTTAACGGAAGAGAACACTGGAATTGAGTGGGTGCGCTGGCTTTATACAGCCATTACCCGTTCTAAGAAAGAGTTGTACCTGATTAATTTTAATAAGAATTTTTTTTGTTGATATTTGTTAAAGAATAAGTACGCAGGTTTCTAAAATTTCAATATCCTAATCTAAAATGAAAAAAGTAGTTCTTAGCCTCATGATGATGCTGTTTGTTGTAGCAGCCTATGCACAGCAAAGCGCACAGATTGCATCTGTGAATGGACCACAAATTACCTTCGAAGAGTCTGAATACAGCTTTGGCGAGCTTCAGCAGGGAGAGAAGGCAGAGCACGTGTTTACTTTTAAAAACACAGGTTCTGCACCGCTTGTATTGTCTGATGTAAAGACAACTTGTGGCTGCACAGCTTCTGAGTGGCCAAAAGAGCCAGTAGCTCCTGGTAAATCTGCCCAAATTAAAGTAACCTTCAACAGTGCCGGTAAAATGGGCGCTCAAAACAAAGTAGTAACCATTATTTCTAATGCTGTAAATGCACAGGAGCAGGTGAAAATGGTAGGTACCGTTATTCCTAAGAAAGAAGCAGGTTCTAAATAAAGAATTCTGACAGATTATAAGAAAAGCCTGCTCTAGAGCAGGCTTTTTTTTATGCCGTCCGCCAAACGCCAATAAGCAGGAGGATCCAGCCGGCTAAAAAGGCGACTCCGCCTATAGGAGTAACCGCACCCCATTTTGTAACATTGGTAAGGCTTAAGACATAGAGAGATCCGGAAAAGAAAATAATGCCACCCAGAAAGCACCAGCCTGCCCATACTAGCTGCCGTGCAGGAAAATGTATCAGCAATAAACCGGTGAGCACCAGTGCAATGGCATGGTACATCTGGTATTGAGCTGCGGTTTCAAAATTAGCTGTTCTGCCATATTGTTGAAGCAGATTACGCAGCCCATGAGCACCAAAAGCACCAATACCCACTGCTAATGCAGCCATAATTGCCCCGGTCTGTATAAATAATTTATGCATTTTTTAAATAGAGGAATAAGTTATTGAATCAGAGGCATTGCAAGGCTGCATTGGCAGGTAATGGATGCTCAGCATTTAGTTTTTACTAGTCCCGGTGCCCAAAGATGGCGCTGCCAACACGGATCATGGTGCTGCCTTCTTCCAGCGCTATCGTGTAATCGCTGCTCATACCCATGCTCAATTCCCGCATGGTAACATTTGGTAAATTATAAGAAGACTTTACCTGCTCGAACAAGTTTTTTAGAGAGCGGAATTCCTGCCTGATCTGCTCACTGTTGTCTGTATTGGTGGCCATACCCATAAGCCCGTTGATGCGTATGTGTCGCATGGCTGGCAGTGCAGGATTGTTCAAAAGCTCCATAAGTTCTTCTTCCGACATCCCGAATTTTGTTTCTTCCCGGGCAATATGGATCTGCAGCAGGCAATTGATGATTCTGCCTACCTTATCACCCTGTTTATTAATCTCCTGCAGCAGCCGTTCACTGTCTACGCCATGAATTAAGTGCACAAATGAAGCAATATATTTTACCTTGTTGCGCTGCAGGTGGCCAATCATATGCCAGTTAATATCTTTTGGCAACGATTCGAACTTCTCTACAAGCTCCTGAACTTTGTTTTCCCCAAAGTGCTTCAGCTCCTCCTGATAAGCTTCCATTACCATTTCCGAAGGGTGTGTTTTGCTTACCGCAACGAGCGTAACATTTTCGCTATTCAGGATATTTTTAAACCTTTGAATGTTTTCCTTTATATTCATTCATTGATAATTTTACCAGATCCCTATATTTAGTTCCTGAAACAGCAGGAGTGGAGTCTATTATAATACTCCTTTTAGTGATTTCTGTTCATCCGGCCAGCAGCAGGTCTGGTTCTAAAAAAAGAATTAATGGCGATAATAGGTAGTCTACTCAAGAAAAGCATCAAACTCCGTGAAAAATTAGCTGGAGAAAAAGCACCTCCTGCACTTTTGCAGGGGCATGAACTTGAAAAACTGCTCACCCGGGCTCAGGATACTGCTTTTGGAAAAGATAAAAATTTTGCTGCGATACTAGACGTTGCCCAGGACGATCCAAAAGTGCTCTACAATGACTTCAAAAGTAGGGTACCCGTCTATGATTACAACAAACTGTATAATGAATACTGGCATAGAACTAGGGCAGGAGAGAAGGATGTCTGCTGGCCGGGTCAGGTAAAATATTTTGCGCTTAGTTCAGGTACTTCCGAGGCGTCCTCTAAATACATACCGGTCACCAATGATATGCTGAAGGCCATTCGCAGGACCAGTGTGCGACAAATTCTTTCCTTAGCACATTATAAACACCTGCCAGACCAGCTTTACACAAAAAAAGTGCTGATGCTGGGAGGAAGTACCATGCTCAATAACACAGGTATTTACTACGAAGGTGATTTAAGTGGTATTACGGCCAGTCAGCTGCCCCTCTGGTTCCAGTCTTTTTACAAGCCAGGCCCAAAAATTGCAAAAGAGCGTAACTGGGAACATAAACTGAATGAGATAGTAAAACAAGCCAAGGACTGGGATATTGGAGTTATTGTGGGTGTGCCTGCCTGGCTACAGATACTGCTGGAAAAAATCATTGCTTATTATAATGTCAGAACTGTGCACGAGATATGGCCTAACCTGTCAATTTTTGTGCATGGCGGTGTTGCCTTCGAACCTTATAAGAAAAGCTTTGAGAAGCTGCTGGCACGCCCTTTAAATTATATGGAGACCTACCTGGCCTCTGAGGGCTTTATTGCTTATCAGGCCCTGCCAGAGCGTAAAAGCATGCGTTTGGTACTGGACAATGGTATCTTTCTGGAATTTGTGCCCTTCAACCAAAACAATTTCGGTCCTGATGGACAGCTGGTAGATAATCCACAAACCTTAATGATTGACGAGGTTGAAGTGGGTAAGGATTATGCCCTTTTACTAACTACCTGCGCAGGGGCCTACCGTTACCTGATTGGCGATGTAGTTCGCTTTGTTTCCAGGGAAGACAGTGAGATTGTTATTACGGGAAGGACCAAGCACTTTTTAAGTTTGTGTGGTGAGCATCTTTCTGTTGATAACATGAATAAGGCGGTGAAGCTGGTAGCCGAAGACCTGAACCTGGAAATCAACGAGTTCACCGTGGCAGGTGTACCACATGGGACCCTATTTGCCCATCACTGGTTTTTGGGGACCAATCAGCCAGTAGATGCCGATATTGTGCGGAACAAACTGGATGATAAGCTTAAGGAGCTAAACGATGATTATGCTACTGAACGCCTGCACGCACTCAAGGAAGTGAAGGTAGACATTGTGCCGGTTAGTTTCTTTTACCAGTTCATGAAAATGAAAGGAAAAGAAGGTGGACAGAATAAATTTCCACGTGTCATCAAGGGCCTTCAGTATACAGAGCTAAAACAATTTCTTGAGCAGGTAAAACAACAAGAATGAGTCTGTTTTCTGCCCTGGGTAGTGGGATTTTCTATGGCTTTGTTTTAGCATTTATGATAGGGCCGGTATTTTTTGCCCTCATCCAGACTAGCATAGAAAAAGGCTTTGCCTCTGGCGCCAGCATGGCAATTGGCATTGCTTTAAGCGATGCAGTTTATATGGTTATTGCTTCCTTAAGTGTGGCGGTGCTCGCGAACAATCTTATGTTCCAGGCCTGGCTGGGCTTAATTGGCGGCTTGATCCTGCTTTTATTCGGCATTGGTAATATTCTGAAACAGGTACGGGAATCGGTGCCGGAAGGCAATATAAATGCCTCTGGCAATATACTCCGTCAAATTGGAAAAGGATTTATCTTGAATGGGATCAATCCGTTTGTGCTCCTGATCTGGTTTGGCGTTGGTGTGGCTGTGATGAATTATAGCTCCTATCAGAAGGTTGCTTTTTTTGGTGGTGCACTCCTTACAGTGCTAATGACAGACTTCCTGAAAGCCTATACTGCCAATAAGCTTAGTCGATGGCTCACGCCAAGGTTTATGAATCGAATGAACAAACTGGTAGGCATAGCACTGGTCATCTTCAGTATTAAATTGTTTTTCTTTGCCTACGAATCTTTTCCAGGTCAGTGAGGTGAAGAGAATCCAGGCGAAGGTTTAATTCAAGCGCAGAATTGTTCTTTGGCACCTCACTATATGGATAATTTACCTAAAGTCAGCGTTCTCAATCCCGGAGCAGGTTGCTGACAAAGGTGCCCTTCATGAAGATCCAGCCCAGGAACATGAAAATAGCCCAGCTTAGATACACGTCATAAAAATCTATGGTGTCTTTATAGCGTGTTTCTTTTATTTCACTTTTTTCCATCTGATCAATCTGGGCAAATACCTCCTGAAGCGCCGAGTTATCCGAAACACGGAAAAATTGTCCTTCGCCAATCCGGGCTATTTCCCGCAGGGTGGTTTCATCCAAAGAATTTTCATGATAATTGGGCCTGCCCAGAGGGTCTGTTCCATAATAGATGCGGCCTTCTTTGCCTATGGCAATTGTATGTATTTTAATATTATGCGCGTACGCCAGCCTTGCAGCCATGATTGGGTCTATGTTGCCTGCATTATTCTCGCCATCGCTCATCAGGATCATTACCTTGCTTTTTGCGCTTGATTCGCGCATGCGGTTGGTGCCAACTGCAATGCCGCTGCCAATGGCCGTACCATCACTCTGGATCATGCCAAAACTGATACTTTCGATATAGCTGCTCAGCAAGCCATAATCGGTAGTAAGTGGAGATAGCGAAAAAGCTTCACCACTGAAAATAACCATCCCTATTCTATCCTGAAAACGACCATTGATAAATTCCATGGCTGTGCTTTTGGCAGCTTCCAGTCTGTTGGGGCGCAAATCTTCCAGGTTCATGCTTTCAGAGATATCCATAACCAGCATGATGTCAATTCCTTCAGACCACTGTTCTCTTCTTTCGTTGGTACGCTGTGGGCGGGCCAGGGCAATGCACATAAAGGCCATTGCCAGAAAAAGAAGCGTTGGGGGTATAAAACGCAACAGGCTGTTGGGGTCCCAGCCATCTTTTGTACTGAATAAGGCAACTTCCAGTCGTTGGCGCTTTCTCCAGGAAGCGAGCATGCGCAGAATAAAGATGAGGGGGATTAGCAGGATCAGGTAGAGCAGCAGCGGGTATTCCCACTGAAAACTGGTTAGTGTCTCCAGGCTAAACCACTCAGTTGACAGCCAGGATAATTTGGTGTTTCCCTTCTCAAGCATGGAGCACCTCCTGCTTTCTGGTCTCAAATTTTTGTTTGGCTAGCTCCTGCAACTGGCTAAGGCTGGCTTGAAGGTCTTCACCAGACTGGTAGCCGTAAATGCTTCGGTCAATAGGACGAAGTACCTGAAGCCAATATTTTTGGTCCATGTTCAGGGCTGCAATCTCCTGTGAGGTAAGCTTGGTATAAGGCTTCTTCTCAAGCTCTTCCAGGTAGGTTTTCCAGTGCAACAATAATTCATCTGGTCTGATTCCGGGATCGCCTGCCAAAAAGCGGCGCAAGCGGTCTGCATAAGCCCTGTTGAAGCGCTGATAACGCCTGCGCAGGAACCACAACTTCACTTTTCGGCGTACGCTCTTACCAAACACAGCCACAACAGTAAAAATAAATACCAGCAGACCTATAACGCCCAGCACAAAGTAAGGATAGTTGAAAGGGTATTCTACTGGAGTATAAGTTGTGCTCGACTCGAACTGCAGGGAATCTACACCAGCGAGTGGCAGAACTGAAGCTATTACCACACTATCTGGTACCGTCCACACTGGCAGGCTGTCTTTGCCCTGAATCATATAGACCGGCAGGCGAAGCTGCTGGACTGTGTTAGGCGCAAAGCTTGTAAGGTGATAAACCACACTATCGTAGCTGTAAAGGGAGTCGGAGTGGGTGGGATAGTATTGCCAGCGCACTAACTCAAAAGGTGCAAAATTATAGGTGCTGTCGGGTAACAGCATATTTAACTGCTTAGGATAACGCAGGCTCATACTAAAATGAGCGGGTTCTCCAACCAACAGGCTGTCCTGTATAAACCTGCCTTTGGGCACAATCTCCTGGGCCTGGGCAAGAACTACCTGTAACAGCAATAGCGCTATAATAAAAACTTTCAGAGGCTTATCAGGCACGTCTTCTACTTTGGTTACGCTTTTTGAATAAGCTGATCAATTGTGGAACGAAATCATCGGCGGTATCTATATAAAGATAATCGGCCCCAAATTTAGCACATAGCTGCTGAAGATGTTCTTTGTTGTCGTGGTACTGGCGCTCTATTTGTTGCCTAAAGCTGCCACGTGAGGTATTCACCCACATGGTTTTACCGCTTTCCTTATCGAGCAACGGTATAAGGCCAAGCTTTGGTATTTTTCTTTCCCTTGAATCACCCAGCTGCAGTACTACCAGATCGTGCTTGCGCGCAAGTGCTTTTAAATTATGATCCCAGCCAATATCAATAAAATCAGACAGCACAATCACCACACTTCTACGGCGCAGCAACCGCAGTGTAAAAAGTAATGCCTGCCCAAGATTGGTTTTGGGAGAGGAGGGTTTAAGGCTAAAGAGCCGTGTGATTAACTCATAGGCATGCCGCACGCCCTTAGCAGGTTTGATGTAAAGCTCATTTACATCAGAATAAGCAATAAGCCCTACCTGACCCGCCTCTTTAACAGCAGAGAGCGCTAAAACTCCGCAAACCTCCTTGGCTACTTCAATTTTATGCCGGTCGGCCATGCCCAGCTCCTGAGATGCACTCACGTCTACCATAAAGTAAACTAGCTGCTCTCGTTCTTCTTTGAATACCTTTACATAGGTTCCATGGCCCTTTGCCGATACTTTCCAGTCTATGATCCGTACATCATCACCATACTGATAGGAACGCACATCATCAAATTCAAGGCCAGATCCTTTAAAAATAGAATGAAAGTCGCCCTGCATTTGCCAATTTATGGCCTTGCGGATACGAATTTCATACTTACGGAGTTTTTTAAGCAGTTCTTCCATTATATAGCATGGATTTTAAAATTAGGATAGTTTCCGTAATTTTCGGCTTATGAATAGGCTTTTTTTGTGTTTGCTATCGCTTTTGACTTTTGCATGCGACAATACCCTTGGTCCACCCGAGGGCATATTACCTGAAAGAAAGATGATTTCTATCCTGGTAGACCTGCAGGTGGCCGAATCCAAAATAAAAACCCTCAGGGTCTCTTCCGATTCTGCACGACATATTTTCAACATCTACGAGGTGCAGATCCTTGATCAACACAACGTAACAGCAGATGATTACTTGCAGAGTTATGAATATTATTTAGAGAATCACAGGCTGATGTCCCGCGTACACCAGGCTGTGCTGGATACGCTGCTGGCCAGGCAAACAAAAATGGAAAATATGCCAATTGAAGAACCAAAGCCTGAGATAGTGCCACCAGCCAAAAAACAGAACAAAGCTGATACTTTGCAGGCAGATACTCTTGCGCAGCAAAAGCAAATTGCCGATTCAGCAAACAAAAGAATTTTTAGAAAACCTTCTTTTAAAAAAGAGCCACCATCAGCGGTTCTTCGTAAAAAAGAAAGACAATAAATACACCTATGCTCTATCCGGAAAATCTGGAGCAAAAAATTGGATTCGATCACATTCGTCAGCTGCTCAAGCAGCAGTGTCTAAGCAGTTTAGGTACTGCCTTTGTAGATAAGATTCGTTTTACCGATGATATAACCCTGCTGGAAAAGCTACTGGGACAAACGCGTGAGTTCATGCGCATTCTCTCCGGCGGAGAACCTTTTCCTGCTGCTAATTTTCTGCCATTCGACAGGCAGCTCGACAAAGCACGACTAGAAGGTGCTTATTTGATGGAAGAAGAGCTGCATGGCCTGCGTTTAAGTCTGCAGACTGTAGCAGCCTGCCTCCGGTTTTTTAAAGGCAAGGAGGAGCAGTATCCGCACTTGACCGAGCTGGGCGTAACTGTTTGGCTTGATGCCAGGCTACTGTTAGACATTGAAAGGGTATTGGATGACAACGGCCGCCTGCGCGACAATGCCAGTGTGGAGTTGCAAAAGATCAGGCGCAGCCTAATTTCAGAACAAACCAGGGCAAGGCGTACCCTGGATTCTATTTTGCGTACTGCCATCAGTGCTGGTTATGCAGAAGAGGGCGCTACCTTAACCATCCGCAACGGAAGGTTGGTAATACCATTGCCGGCAGAACATAAACGGCGCATCAAAGGATTTGTGCAGGATGAATCTGCAACCGGCCAAACTGTGTTCCTGGAGCCAGCCGAGGTACTCAACATCAACAATACTATTCGGGAGCTGGAGCTGGAAGAAAAGCGGGAGATTATCCGCATCCTAATGCAGGTAACCAATACCATACGGCCACACATCCCAGCTTTAAGAAAAGCGGCAGGTTTTCTGGCCATGATGGATTTCATTCGTGCCAAGGCGCAATTTGGCAGGCAGGTGGAAGCCATTATTCCAACAGTTAAGGCGCAGCCATTTGTTGACTGGCGCAATGCAGTGCACCCACTGCTCCTGCTGTCTCACAGAGCTCAAAATAAGCCTGTAGAGCCTCTCTCTATTCAGCTAAACAATGAACAGCGCATCCTGATCATATCAGGGCCAAATGCCGGGGGTAAGTCGGTAGCTTTAAAAACTGTTGGTTTATTGCAGTACATGCTGCAATGCGGTTTGCCTGTGCCCATGGCAGAAGGATCTGTAGTTGGTATTTTCAGAAATCTGTTCATCGACATTGGCGATGAGCAATCCCTGGAGAATGACCTGAGTACCTACAGTTCTCACCTGACCAATATGCGATTTTTCCTTAGGGCAGTAGATAAACGGACACTCTTTTTGATAGATGAATTTGGTACCGGCACCGAGCCCAGATTAGGAGGGGCTATTGCCGAAGCTATTCTGGAAGATCTGTTACGGCAGGGGGGCTATGGGGTGATCAACACCCACTATGGCAATTTGAAAGAAATGGCAGACCGGAGCCTGGGCGTTGTCAATGGCGCCATGCGCTTTGATGTGCGCGAGCTGGAACCGCTTTACCAGCTGGACATTGGGCGGCCGGGCAGTTCTTTTGCCCTTGAAATAGCCAGAAAGATCGGACTCCCCAACAATGTGCTTGAGAAGGCAAAAACGCTGGCAGGTACAGAACAGGTAGAACTTGATAAGTTGTTGGTACAGCTGGAGGAAGAAAGAAAAGCGTTTCAGGATAAAACCAGGTTGCTGGAAAAGCGCGAAAGGCAGCTGCAACAGCAGGTGCAGGAATACAGCGAACTGCGCGAGTTTCTGGATAGTCGCAAAAACCAGTACATACGGGAAGCAAAGATTGAGGCCCGTCAGCTCCTGGATGAAGCAAACAAACGCATAGAAGCTACCATACGGGACATTCGGGAGCATAAAGCTGATAAAGAAATAACAAAAAAGAATCGGCAGGAGCTGGAGGTCCTTAAAACACAGACGGATTTGTCACCTGCTGAACAGCAGGCTGCTATTGCACCGCAGGAGCGGCTGCCGGTTGAGCAAGGTCCCATACAGCCAGGTGATGCTGTCAGGCTTAAAGATCAGGGGGCTGTGGGTGAAGTAATTGCCATACGCGGTAACGATGTACAGATTACCATGGGTGCACTTACTTCTACGGTTAAACTCAACAGGCTTGAGAAGATCAGCCGCAAGGCTTTCAGGAAAGAAACACAGGCTGCCCCAGCGATGAAGGGCTTTGACATGAACGAGCGCATGGCCAATTTCAGCTCAAGCATAGATGTTCGTGGATTGCGAACCGATGAGGCATTGGTGAAGGTTGATGGGATGCTCGACAGTGCTGCCATGCTGGGTATACCAGAACTCCGGATTATTCATGGAAAAGGAGATGGCATACTGCGGCAGATGATTCGTAACCACCTGAAGGGCTATTCATTTATAAGCCATGTGGAGGATGAACATGTTGAGCGGGGAGGAGCGGGCGTTACCCTGGTATACATGCAATAAAAAAGGCTGCCCTAGGGCAGCCTTTTTCTTTTATAGCTTAAATCTTTTATTCTGCAGGAACAGCATCAACAGAAACTGAAACTTCGTTTTCTGCTTTTCCTATAGCACCCAGATAATCAAAGCCCAGGGCATTTTCGCCTATGCTTACGTTAGTGAGTGTAATGGTAGCGGTACCTGCGGTAAGGTTGATGGTATTAAAGTTGGTTGTGCTGGCAAATTCCCAGGTGCCTGACGTAGGGAAGGTACCATAAGGCTCTCTGATTTCAGGAAGGTTATCCTCACGGCCCTGCGGGTTAGTTACGGTATAAGTGCCTTCCTGAGTAAAGGTTATGGTAGAAGTGCCAGAAACATAGTCATAGGCATCAGAGCCCGTCACATCAACATTGGTAATAGACCATGTTTTACTGAGCATGCGTGTATTTTTTTGCTGTTCGGTTTCACCTGCTGCCTCATCTTTACAAGCAGAAACAACACCAAGCGCTAGTACAAGCATCAATACAAGCAGATTTTTAATCTTCGTCATGCGTAGGGAATTAATAATGGGTCAATAATACTTAAAATTCCAATGTAATAAAACTCATTTTGTTATAATATGTTACAGTATCTTCCAATCAGGCAGATGCAGTTTTTCACTACAGAACTGGTATTCAGCTGGTTGGTTGGAGGCAACAAGAATTACTTTATGAGGTAAGATAAGAGAAATTTCATCCTCATACCATTGCTGCCCCTGTATATCCAGATTAGAGGTAGGTTCGTCTAAAAAAAGGAGGGGGGTAGCTGCATAAAATGCCAGCCCCAGCCGCAGCCGCTGTTTCATGCCGCTGCTAAAGTGTTTTACAGGTTTATTCCAGGCAGCATCCAAATACATGCGCTCTGCCAGTTCTTCTAATTTACTGTTTGAAGTAACCTGCTTGAAGGAAAAATGGAATTTCAGCAGCTCACCCAGGGTAAAATCTTCGATAAGTTCCAGGTAAGGAGCAGCGATAGAAATGTAAGGGAAAATTTCTTCTACCGGAACTGACTTTCCCTCTATAGTATAAGCAATACTGCCTTCCGTAGCGGGTTGAAAACCTGATAATACCTTCAACAAAGTAGACTTACCGCTGCCATTAGGGCCAGTGATCGCACAGGGTTTTCCCAAAGTAAAAGTGTATTCCAGCTTGCGGAATATCCATTGGCGTACATACCTTTTACTAAGTTGCTGAGCCGAAAGCTGTATCAAGAGGAGTGGTTTATGGCAGGCTGTGCTTCAATAAACGGTTTAAAATATTAAGAATAACCCTTCATGATACCCCGGGTAGAGGTACGCACAAAATTTACAATTTCGTCACGTTCTTTGCTGGCAGGTAATTCGAGTTCAATTTTGTCTAAGGCGTCGGAGTTGTTGAGGCCCCTTAGGTAGATCCAGCGATAGATCTCCTGAATCTCGTTAATTCTTTCGTTGGTAAAGCCTCTTCTGCGCAAACCCACAGAGTTGATGCCCGCATAGCTCAGGGGTTCCCGTGCAGCTTTGGTGAAAGGGGGAACATCTTTTCTAACCAGCGAACCACCGCCAATATAGGCGTGGGCCCCTACTTTGGTAAATTGCTGTACAGCGCAGGTGCCACCAAAAATAACATAATCAGAGACTTCTACATGCCCAGCTAACTGAACGCTGTTGCCCAATATACAGGCGTTACCCACCAGGCAGTCGTGCCCTATGTGTACATAAGCCATGATAAGACAATTAGCACCCACGGCCGTTTTATATTTATCTACCGTGCCCCGGTTTATGGTCACATACTCGCGAATGGTGCTGTTGTCGCCTATTTCGGCTGTTGTTTCTTCACCCTTGAATTTTAAATCCTGGGGTACGCCGGCAATAACAGACCCTGGGAATATTTTAACGTTTTTACCAATTCTGGCACCATCAAAAATAGTGACATTGGGTCCTATCCAGCTTCCTTCACCTATGACAACATCTCCCTGAATAGTGGTAAAGGGCTCAATAGTAACATTCTGCCCTATTTGAGCTTTGGGGTGTATGTGTGTTAGCGCGTGTTGGTTCATGTATCTTTGCGGACAATACTGGCAGACAATTCAGCTTCACTCACAAGTGTATCACCCACGAATGCATACCCTTTCATTTTTGCAATGCCCCTTTTAATAGGTGCTAAAAGCTCACATTTGAAAATAAGGGTATCGCCGGGCACAACCATTTTGCGGAAGCGGGCATTATCAATACCAAGGAAATAGGTCCAGTAATTTTCCGGATCTGTTACAGTATTCAAAACTAATATACCACCTGTCTGGGCCATGGCTTCTATTTGTAGCACACCTGGCATAACAGGGTTACCAGGGAAGTGCCCCTGGAAAAAGGGTTCATTAATGGTAACATTCTTTACGCCGGCCACAGTGGTTTCATCCAGGTGAAAAATTTTATCAACCAGCTGAAAAGGATAACGGTGTGGTAGCATTCTGCTGATCTGGTTGATATCCAGCACCGGCGGAAGCTTTGGATCGTATGGTGGAATGTTATTGTTTTTGCTGAAATCGTTCATCACCCGTTTCAGCTTTTTGGCAAAGGCCACATTTGCTGCATGTCCGGGCCTTGCCGCCAGGATCTGGGCTTTGATAGGCCTGCCAACCAGCGCCAGGTCGCCAACCAGGTCGAGCAGTTTATGGCGCGCCGGCTCGTTGTTGTACCGTAATTCTACATTGTTGAGAATTCCTTCCTTGCGAACCTCTACCGTTGGCTTATTAAAAAGCTTGGCAATTTCATCAAGCTCGTGCTTTTCAACCTTGCGATCTACCACTACAATGGCATTGTTAAGGTCGCCACCACGTACCAGGCCTTGCTTGTGGAGCATTTCCAGCTCATGCAAAAAGCAGAAGGTGCGGCTATGGGCAATCTCGGTTTCAAAATCTGCCAGTTTGTTGAGTGATGCATGCTGGCTACCCAGTACCGGAGAATTATAATCTACCATAACCGTGAGCCGATAATCATTCAGGGGCAATGCAGCGATTTCTACCTGGCGGGCGGGTTCACGATAAAAAACGCCCTCCGGAACCTCAAAAAAGTTGCGCAGCGCGTTTTGTTCTTCAAGGCCCGATTGTTTTATGGCTTGTATAAACTGGATAGAACTACCGTCCATGATGGGTGGCTCGGGGCCATCCAGCTGAATAAGAATGTTATCGATTTCCAATCCCACCAGTGCCGCCAGAACGTGCTCAACTGTATTGACGCGTGCACCGTTTTGCTCCAGGGTTGTGCCCCGGCTAAGGTCTACAACATAGTCAACATCAGCATCTACGGTTGGCATTCCCTCTATATCTACCCGCTGAAACTTGATGCCATGATTCGGCCTGGCAGGCTGAAAAGTCATGTTGCACATAACTCCTGTATGCAAGCCTACGCCCGATAGCGTTATAGAATTGCGGATAGTATGTTGTTTAATATTCATGAATGATCCTCTGGTGAGCGCAAATTTATAACTTTTTCCTCAAGTTGCTTCAGGCGCTTCTCCAATTCGGGTAAATTCTTGAAATGAACGTATGATTTAAGGTATTCATCCCTTTCAAAGGCGGGAGAACCAATCAGGATCTGGCCAGGCCGCTGAATATTCTTACCTACTCCTGCCTGCGCTGCAATGGTAGTTTTATCAGCTATCTGCAAATGCCCGATAATGCCTACCTGGCCAGCAATTACACAGCTCCTGCCAACTTTGGTAGAACCCGCTACACCAGACTGAGCTGCAATCACGGTATTTTCACCTATGTCTACATTGTGTGCAATTTGCACAAGGTTGTCTATTTTAACTCCCTGCCGGATAATGGTGCTGCCCATGGTCGCGCAGTCTATGGCCGCATTGGCTCCAATGCTCACCCAGTCTTCCAGCACAACATTTCCTAACTGCGGAATGGCTTTATAGCTGCCATTGGGCTGGGGCGCGAAGCCAAAGCCATCACTGCCAATGACAGCTCCGGCATGAATGGTGCAGTTATTGCCGATTATGGTATCAGCATACACCTTAGCCCCTGCCAGAATAATAGTATTGTCTCCAACAGTCACACCATCTCCTATGAATACATGCGGATAGATCTTTACATTGTTTCCAATTTTGCAGTTGGCGCCTATGTAGGAGAAGGCACCTCTGTATAGTTTCTGCCCGTACTGCACCGTCTCGTGCATGTAAGAGGGATTCTCAGTGCCTTCTTTCTGGAAGTTCATCATTTTATGATATTCTTCCAGCAACACTGTAAAGCTGCTGTATGGATCATCAACCCGGATAAGGGTGGTGTTAATCTCTTTTTTTAGCTCCAGATTTTTACTTACAATTACCGCTGTTGCAGCCGTAATGTAGAGGAAAGGCTCGTACTTTAGGTTAGACAAAAAAGAGATGCTGCCTGCCTGTGCTTCTTCTATCTTTCCCAGGGTATACACCTCATGCTGGTCATTCCCTTCTACCGTGCCTCCCAGTAATTGAGCGATTTGTGCTACCGTAAATTTCATCAGATAAACATAGCTTTTTCCATTGAGATCTGCTTTGGCCAACAAATGTAATACTTCTTTACAATTTTGCTCATGGCCTTGATGTTGGGAAGGTCCGATGCTTCGGCAACATCGATGACCTTGCCTTTCTTGGTGAGAATATTAATGTGCTGACCGCCGGCTACATAAGCGGCATTGCTCATAGAACCACAGGCAAGAAAATATTTTACATCGCCTGGCTGTATGTGGTAAGTTTCACCGATCTGGTGCTTTAGCTCGTCGATGGCTTCTTTGCTGAATCTCTGATTTGAAAGAATTACCCTAAACAATCTTCTTTCCATGAGCATGGCACTGAGGGAAGCCAGTATACGGTCGGGGTGGTGTGCCCAAACCTTGATGGCCGCCCAGATATCATAATCATCTAACGAGGCAAAGGCTTTTAGTATTTCAGTATTTTCTGCAATGTCATGCAAATAGATTTCACGTTCCAGAAATACCTGCAGGGCTGGTGTAGCAAAAAGTGGCGCTCCCTGGGCAGAAAGATACTTAGCCCTTTTTATTAGCATGATGAGCATTTTTTCTGAGCTCACGGTTGCTTTATGGAGGTAAACCTGCCAGTACATCAGCCGCCGGGCACTTAGAAAATTTTCAATGCTATAAATTCCTTTTTCCTCCACCACTATATTATCATCTACAATGTCCAGCATTTTAATGATGCGGTCGGCGCCAATAGTACCTTCCGACACACCTGTGAACATGCTATCGCGCTGCAGGTAGTCCAGCCGGTCAATGTCCAGCTGGCTGCTCACCAGCTGGTGAAAGAACCGGCGTTCATACTGGTTAGTGAATATTTTATGGGCCAGCGTGAGCTCACCGTTGAATAGCTTATTGAAGTACTCGATCAGCAGCACCGAGAGGTGCTCATGCTTTATGCCTTTCAGCAAAGAATATTCCAGGGCGTGGCTAAAAGGGCCATGCCCGACATCGTGCAGCAAAATGGCGATCTGGCTGGCAACATACTCCTCCTGAGAAATTTCATGGCCTTTACTGCGCAGGTTATCCAGGGTGATGCTCATCAGGTGCATGGCACCAATGGCATGGTGAAAACGGGTATGCAAAGCCCCCGGATATACCATATCGGTGAGGCCTAATTGCTTGATGCGTCGCAGTCGCTGAAAGAAAGGATGTTCAATCAGATCAAATATCAGTTCGCTGCTGATCGTTACAAACCCATAGACCGGGTCGTTAAATATTTTTTTCTTATTCAAGCCGCTTTGTGTAACTTGTAGAACGATCCCCGCTAAAAGGTTTTACAATTTCAGGATCTTTAAACATTATGCCGTGTGAAGGCTTTTTTTTGTACTAAGCCAAGGCAAGTAACAATTTTTTATGCAAAGATACAGCATTCTCTGGGCCGACGATGAAATCGATCTGCTCAAACCCCATATACTTTTTCTCGAACAAAAAGGCTATGACGTAACGCCGGTGAATAGTGGCTCCGATGCCATTGATAAAGTAGCTGAACAAAATTACGATATTGTTTTTCTGGATGAAAACATGCCGGGCATGTCAGGGCTGGAAACGCTCACCTACATAAAATCTCAAAAGCCTTCTTTGCCTGTAGTCATGATCACTAAAAGCGAAGAAGAAGATATTATGGAGGAGGCTATCGGGGCAAAGATTGCTGATTATCTTATCAAACCACTCAATCCTAACCAGATCCTGCTTTCGGTAAAAAAGATTCTGGATAACAAGCGCCTGGTATCTGAGAAGACCAACCTTAATTATCAGCAGGAGTTTCGCAACATCAGCATGCAGGTAGGGGATGCCCGTAACTGGGAAGAATGGGTAGATATCTACCGTAAGCTGGTTTACTGGGAGCTGGAAATTGGCAGCACCGAAGCAGGCAGTATGACGGAGGTTTTTGACATGCAAAAGGACGAAGCAAACAGTGCTTTCTCTAAATTTATTGCAGATGAATACGAAGATTGGCTGAACGATCCAAAAGCAGAAAAACCGCTGCTCTCGCACCAGCTGATGAAAAAGGCCGTTTTCCCACTGCTAAAGGAAGAAAAGCCTGTTTTTTTTATAGTCATTGATAACCTGCGCTACGATCAGTGGAAAAGCATGGAGCCACTGCTGGCGCCTTATTTCAATATCGAATCTGAAGAGATTTATTATTCTATTTTGCCTACCACCACCGGCTTTGCCCGCAATGCCATCTTCAGTGGTTTGCTGCCTTCGCAAATGGCCAGGCAGCACCCCGACCTTTGGGTAGGGGACGATGATGATGAAAGCAAAAACAAATTTGAAGATAAATTCCTGGAGCGGCAGCTGAAGAAGGAAGGGCTGAGCAATGTGAAATTCAGCTATAATAAGATCATTCATAACAGCCAGGGGAAAAGTGTAAACGATAACCTGAACAACCTGCTGAGGAACGATTTGAATGTAGTCGTTTATAATTTTGTGGACATGCTAAGCCATGCCCGAACAGAGGTGGAAATGCTAAAAGAACTAGCCTCTGACGAGGCTGCTTATCGTAGTCTTTCCCGCTCATGGTTTTTGCATTCACCTCTTTTCGATATGCTCAAGCGCCTGAGCGAAAAAGATTGCAGGGTAATTATCACCACCGATCATGGCACTATTCGGGTAAAAAAACCATTCAAAATTATTGGAGATCGGAATGTAAACACCAACCTGCGCTATAAACAAGGCAAGAACTTAAACTGGGACGGTGCCCGGCTCATGGAAGTGCGGCAGCCAGAACGTTTGGGCTTGCCAAGGATTAATGTGTCCACAGCCTATGTTTTTGCCATGGAAGATTATTTCTTTGCATACCCAAATAACTACAACTATTACGTGAACTATTATCGGGATACTTTTCAGCATGGTGGTATTTCAATGGAGGAGATGATGGTGCCCCTGGTGAGCCTGCGTGGCAAAGGGTAGTGATAAGACTATGAAAGAGAAGAGCTGGCAGGGTGTTGGCCTGGAAAATTTAGCAACGGTGGCCCGGGAAGTTGTTCAGTGGCTGAAAGGAGCACCTACCACCTGGTGCATTGACGGACCCATGGGCGCCGGAAAAACTACTTTTATTAAACATCTTTGTCAGGTGCTTGGGGTGCAGGATCTGGTACAAAGCCCTACCTTTAGCCTTGTAAATGAATATGCTACAGCCACA
>JASLAE010000368.1 GCA_030147305.1 Cesiribacter sp. | reverse complement strand
CCAGAATATGTTTGCTTTCTGGGATTGGGTAGGCGGCCGCTATTCACTCTGGTCGGCCATTGGCCTGTCTATTGCCTGCACCATTGGCTACGAAAACTTCGAGGCCCTGCTGCAGGGTGCTCATGCCATGGACGAACACTTTCGCAGCGAAAGCTTTGAAAAGAATATACCGGTAGTACTGGCTTTGCTTGGTATCTGGTATAATAATTTCTTTGAAGCAGAATCCCATGCGCTGTTGCCTTACGATCAGTACATGCACCGCTTTGCCGCTTATTTCCAGCAGGGCGATATGGAAAGTAACGGCAAATCTGTTGACCGCAATGGTAATAAGGTAAACTATCAGACAGGTCCCGTTATCTGGGGTGAACCTGGCACAAATGGACAGCATGCTTTTTATCAGCTCATACACCAGGGCACGAAACTGATCCCCTGCGATTTTCTGGCGCCGGCTATCAGCCATAATCCCATTGGTGATCACCATCCCAAACTGCTGGCCAATTTCTTTGCCCAGACAGAAGCACTGATGAACGGAAAAAGTGAAAAAGAAGTACTGGAGGAGATGAGGAAAGAGCAGCTGCCCCAGGAGCAGATCAATGCGCTTAAAGACTTTAAGGTGTTTGAGGGCAACCGTCCTACTAACTCGATCCTGTTCAGGCAATTAGACCCACGCACCCTTGGCAGCCTAATTGCCATGTACGAGCATAAAATATTTGTACAGGGTGTGATATGGAATATCTATAGCTTTGATCAATGGGGTGTTGAGTTAGGCAAACAACTGGCCAAGAAAATTCTGCCTGAGCTTACAAATGAAGAAAAGATCAATACCCACGATAGCTCTACCAACGGTCTGATCAACCAGTACAAAGCTTTCAGAAAAGAAGCTTAGCAAAAACCATTATCACATTTAAGGTTGCTGCGCTTTAAATCTCGCCAACGGATTATGAGTAGCGCAACTCCAGCTAATTATAGTAATCGATATCTAAAAACAGCCATTGATTTTCTTCAATGGCTGTTTTTTTGCTTTGCAGGCTGTCATCACAATAGCGCAGCCAGGCTAAAGCTCCATAATATCTTCGTTCCAGAGCTCAGGTTTTTCTGCAATAAAATCTTCCATCATCTGTATACATTCAGGAAGGTCCAGGTCAATCACTTCTACTCCGTGCGATTCCATAAATTCCCTGGCGCCCGGGAACGTCCTTGATTCGCCTACGATCACCTTAGGGATTTTAAATTGCACGATAGTACCGGCACACATATAACAGGGCATGAGGGTAGAATAGATCACTGTATGGCGGTAGCTGCCAATACGCCCGGCATTGTTTAGGCAATCCATCTCTCCATGCAAAATCGGATTGTCTTCCTGCACGCGCTTGTTGTGTCCACTGGCTACCAGCTTTCCGTCTTTAACCAGTACTGACCCGATGGGTATCCCGCCTTCGCTCCTGCCCTTTTGAGCTTCGGCAATAGCCATTTTCATAAATTCATCCATATGCTGTAAATGCTTTTGTAGCTGTAAATAGTAAGTGCTTAATATATATGAAAGCCAATATGTTTCCTTCCCAGGCTTATCATTTTTCATCTGGTACAGCAATGGATGATGAATCTGAGGAGCAGCTGGACTGTTACATTCGTGAACAAATTTATTTACATCAGCTGCTTTCGCACATCTTCTGCTCAATAAAGTTTAAACTCTCCCCCTTTTTTTGTTCTTTTAAGATTATCAGGATTTTTATTGAGTCTGGTCTAGTTTTTAAACAATCGCCACCATGATTTTTATTGTAATGGGGGTTTCGGGCAGCGGCAAGTCTACCATAGGTGCCAGGCTGGCCAAAGCATTGAACCTCCCCTTTTATGATGCCGACGATTACCATCCTCCAGCCAATGTCACAAAAATGGGACAATCCATCCCCCTGACCGACGATGACCGACAGGACTGGTTATTGGAGCTGGCCGATGCTATTGTAGAGTGGGAGAAACAAGGCGGTGCCGTATTGGCCTGTTCCGCCCTAAAGGAACAGTACCGCATAACCTTACAATCAATACCCCACTCTCAAATCACCTGGGTGTTTCTGGAAGGTTCCCGTGAATTACTGATGGAGCGCATCTCTGCCCGTACAGGGCATTATATGCCGGCAACTCTGTTGGATTCGCAATTGAAAATTCTGGAAAAACCAGCTTATGGCATTCACCTTAACGTTGCTTCTACCCCGGATGAAATTGTCGGGCAAATTATTTCAAAGATCAAAACAATGACTAAGCTATCTGAATTTGGCATTATTGGCATGGGCGTAATGGGCAAAAGCCTGGCCCTTAACCTTGCCGGCAAAGACATAAGCCTTTCCATTTATAATCGCCATGTGCCCGACAGGGAAGTTGACATAGCTAAAAATGTTTTGAGGGATCATCCAGGGTATGCTAATGTCCAGGCATTTGATGATCTGGCAGCGTTTGTTGCTTCCCTGGAACAGCCACGAAAGATTTTACTGATGATTGTGGCCGGTCCGGTAGTTGATTATCAGCTCCAGGAATTACTGCCCTTACTTAGCCCGGAAGATGTAATCATCGACGGGGGCAATTCACTTTATAAAGACACAGCCCGCAGAACAAAAGCCCTTGCTGAAAAGGAAATATCATTTGTGGGTACAGGCATTTCCGGTGGAGAAGAAGGTGCCCTGAAGGGCCCCTCTATGATGCCCGGTGGCCCTAAGGATGGGTACAGGCTGGTGTCCCGTTATTTGGAAACCATAGCAGCCAGGGATAAAAACGGAAAACCCTGCACTACTTATATAGGCCCTGATGGAGCCGGACATTTTGTGAAAATGGTGCACAATGGCATAGAATATGCAGAAATGCAGGTACTGGCCGAAACCTATACCCTATTGCGTTATGCCCTGCAGCTCCCTCCTCAGGAAATTGCCCGGGTACTTAATGGCTGGAAAAATGGTGGGCTGGACAGCTATCTGCTGGAGATCACCATCGACATTTTACAGACAGAAGAAGACGGTGAGCTGCTGCTGGACAAGATCATGGACCAGGCAGCACAGAAAGGCACAGGTGGCTGGTCTGCCGTGGCCGCGCTGGAATATGGCATTCCCTATGGCCCACTTACAGAGGCGGTAATGGCACGTTCCCTTTCTTCATTCAAAGCAAAAAGGGTGCGCGCTGCAACCCTATATCAGCACAATCCTATGACAGTGTCAGCGGAAAACCGGGAACAGGTAATAGCAGATCTGAAACTTGCATACCAGGCCACCCGCATCATAAACCATGATATTGGCTTTAACCTGATGCTGGAGGTTTCGGACCAGGAACAATGGGATTTAAACCTGAGTGAAATTGCCCGCATCTGGACAAATGGCTGCATCATTCGCTCCCAACTTATGGAGGAGCTGGTGGATGTATTTAAAACTTCGCCAAGCATCTTGCTTGCACCAACGTTTGTAGAAAATTTTAAAAACTATCATCAAGGATTTAGCAGAATTATAGCAGGCGGTTTACAGTTGGGCTATGCCCTGCCTGTGATGTCTGCAGCACTCAACTATTTGCTGGGCTCCCTGACTGCTGATTCTTCTGCCAACCTCCTGCAGGCACAGCGCGATTATTTTGGTGCCCATACGTACAAACGCAAAGACAAACCTGCAGATCAGTCATTCCATACCATTTGGAAAGCTTTATGAATTCACAACTGAAGTAGCCAAAAGAACCAAATTATTTCAGTGGATATATGACCTGACCTAAACATAAAGAGAAGATCTGCAAATGCAGATCTTCTCTTAGTATGTAAGTATTGATTGTGCTTCTCTGTAACTTTTCTTAACCGCTACCATCCCTATGATCGATTACTCGCTTCTGCTGGCTGTGTTCCTGGGCATTGCATTGTTGTTGTTCCTGATTCTTTATTTTAGGATACAGGCATTTCTGGCCTTACTCATGGCCAGCATAGCCGTGGGGATGCTCGCTGGCATGCCACCTTTAAAGATTGTGGAAAGTGTACAAACAGGCATGGCAAGCACACTGGGTTTCATTGCTATTGTTGTAGGACTGGGAGCTATGTTCGGGGCGATCCTGGAACATTCCGGCGGCGTACAGGCGCTGGCTGCTTACATCCTAGGGAAAACCGGTGAAAAGCAAGCCTCCTGGGCTTTAATGGCAACAGGCTTTCTTGTAGCAATCCCGGTATTTTTTGATGTTGGGTTTGTTATCCTGGTACCCATAGTTTATGCCCTCCAGCGGAAAACAGGTAAATCGCTGCTGCGTTATGGCATTCCATTGCTGGCAGGACTGGCTATTACGCATGCTTTTATTCCACCTACGCCAGGTCCGGTAGCGGTTGCAGATATTCTGGGAGCCGATCTTGGATGGGTTATACTGGCAGGGCTTGTTGCGGGAATTCCGGCAGCCATTGTGAGTGGTCCGCTTTTTGGGCATTACATCTCTAAAAAGCTATTTATACCAACACCAGATTTTATCGAAGAAGAGGCTACGCCGGAAACTCTCCCCTCCCCCGGGCTGATTGGCAGCCTGGTTGGCCTCCCACTGGTACTGATCCTGCTTAACACGCTTTTGAATAGTGCGCTTTTTGATGATGCCGGCATCCCTATGCATGTTAAAGTATGGTCTGCTTTTTTAGGACACCCATTTATTGCCCTGATCATTGCCAACCTGCTGGCCTGGTACCTTTTGGGTATTCGCAAGGGCTATAGTCGAAAAAGCATGCTGGATATAACCACCCGTTCACTCGCTCCTGCTGGTATCATCATCTTGATTACGGGTGCCGGTGGTGTTTTTAAACAAATACTCACAGAAACTGGCGCAGGCACCATGCTGGCAGAAGCCATGACCAACTGGGGTTTCTCTGCAATGGTCTTTGCTTTTTTAACCGCTGCAGCAATCCGCATGATGCAGGGATCTTCCACGGTGGCTATGATCACCGCTGCCGGTATGACTGCTTCCCTGGTAGAGGGTGCAGCTTACGGTGATGCTCAGAAAGCTTTGCTGGTCATAGCCATCGCATCCGGGGCTTCCATTTTATCGCATGTAAACGATAGTGGTTTCTGGCTGGTGAGTAAATACTTTGGCATGACAGAGCGCCAAACCTTTAGATCCTGGACAGTGATGACGACGCTGGTTGCCCTAAGTGGTTTTACGGTTGTTCTTATATTAAATGCATTGCTGTGATCATGAAATTCAAATCAGCTGGCGGCGTGTCCGGAAGACATTACCAGCGCGAGCCTTTACGAATTTAACCAACATCCTATCATAGATGTAATTCTAAAAGCTTGGTTCCATTAGTGATAAAATTGATTTATAAGTTGAGTACAAATTCTACAGTTGTTTTAAGTTTTAACATTTTTTGAACAAAATCTTAACTATTCTAAAAATAATTGCCAATTAAGTTGCAGGAAAGTATATGCTTTACCTATTTCACATAAATGTTTAAACAAATTATTGAATCTACGCTCAATTATTTATCCGGAAGCTATTGGTTTTATACCAAATTCAGCGCCTGATAAAGACCTGATCTACTGGTCTTTTTAACGAAATGGTCGAAACCTATATTTGCCTCCAGCGAATGCAAAACCATTTATCTATCATGGTTTGCCCGCATTGACATATTGAATTTGTTGGATCAGGTCATAGCCTTGAGCTATATAAATATATAAACAATATGACCTCACCGTTATCCCAAAAGGATCACACCGGCCTGAGCGCACTGAAGGTCGATGATGCAGCTCTGCTGCAGGATCATGTACGTGAGCTCTACTTTCAACAGATACTACCCGCATTACAACAGGTATTGGAAGAACACGGTCGTTCTGACAGTGGATCATTTAATACCATGACTATAAATCTGGAAAAGCTGGCACAGGCAACTTCAGAAGAACAACTGAAAGAACTTATACGGCTCGAACTTTTTCCGGAACAAGCAAAAGATAATGATCATGAAGCACAAGTCCATCCGGATACCAATCAAACCAGGGCTCTTCAGGGACTGGCTGTTTTTCTACAACAGGGGCTCATTCCGGAATATTTCCGACCAGCCAAAGGATTTAACTTTTCACGGCTGTTAGAAGGTTATTACCATCAAAACCCTACTGCTACACTTGATTTTCTCTGTAAGTCACTCAAAGACCAGACAGCTCGTCAGCGTTTTATCAATCAGTTTACTTTACGAGAAGCGCTGAATTGGATCTTGAAGCTCACCGACAAGCTACAGCTGAGTGGTTATACATTGCTAGAAGAATGGATCAGGCTGTTGCAGCAGGGTATATTTTCCAGCAGCATTACCCGTCAGCTACTGGAATTACTTTTGAACCATGCAGTTACCATAGCCCCCCATGGATCTGCGATCAGCATCCTGGCTCATCAGCTGCTGATGCTGCGCAGGAACGAAGCAAAAAAGGCCATATTGCTCGCATCACACCTTATTAAACTCAACCCAGATGTTGATATCCAGCACCGGACACTACTAATAAGCAGTGCCAATCCTAAAGTACCGGTTCCCGTTGAATTATTACCGCTAAACCAAGAGGATACACCAGCATCAAAAGTTGTCAAGGATAATACCAGCATTCCGGTTGCAAATGCAGGGCTTGTCTTGCTTTATGACTTTATAAAGCCATATATCCTGAGTGTCATCGGTGTTAATGAAAAGATGCTTCAAGAGTTGGAGAATCGTGTGAGAGCTGCACAATTGCTGCATTTCCTGTGTACGGGCCAATCCGGAACGCCAGAGCATCAGTTGGTCTTTAATAAGGTGTTGTGTGATGTGCCCTTATACCATCCTATCCCGGCCAGGCTCATTATAACTGCCAAAGTGCGGCGCGAAACCACCGAATTGTTAAAAACTGTGATTACGCATTGGAGCATACTAAAATGCAGCTCTATTACCCATTTACGTGACCATTACTTGATGCGGAATGGCCTGCTGGAAAGAAGTGAAAATGGTTGGATCATCAAAATGGAGCAGCAACCTGACAAACTGCTAACAGAACAGCTGCTCCCAGCCGTACACCAGTTCGAAACGCCCTTCGACAAGCAGTTGATCCAGTTTAGCTGGTAATTGTATATGGCTGTGCTTTTGTGCAGTAGCTAGCTATGAGAAACAGGCGAAATATAGCCCGTTTTCATTTTTTTCAACTTGGCCACTAAGCAAAAGCAGACCTGGCTAAGATGGCGATGGAAGTCAGTTACCAGCAAATGGGCAGAACCATCAGTCACGGCTGAGTGTTAAAAAGGTGATCAGGAAAATCGCCTGATGTATTCTTTTAAAGCCTGTTATTTTAGCACAGCAGATAGAATTTTTTAAGTCAGTACACAACTACACATGCAAAACTTCGAATTCAAAAATCCGACAAAGATTATATTTGGTAAAAATCAGATAGCGGCGCTCGCAAAAGAAGTGCCTGCCAATGCCCGCGTTTTGCTGCTGTATGGTGGCGGCAGCATCAAAAAAAATAAGGTGTATGATCAGGTAATGGCAGCACTTAAAAACCATCAGGTAGAAGAGTTTAGTGGCATTGAAGCTAATCCTGAGTTTTCAACGCTGATGAAGGCAGTTGCTCTGATCAAAGAGAAAAATATTGATTTTATGCTGGCTGTTGGTGGTGGCTCTGTGATTGACGGGGTGAAATTTATTTCGGCTGCAGCACGCTATCAGGGTGATGATGCATGGCAGATTCTTGACAAGAGTATAAGAACCGAAGAAGGCAAAGGTCTGCCTTTTGGGGCAGTGCTTACGCTGCCAGCCACAGGTTCTGAAATGAATTCAGGTGCTGTGATCAATCGTTCGGAAATTAAAGAAAAGCGTACCATGGGCGGCCCGGGACTTTTTCCTGTATTTTCCATACTGGATCCCCAGGTTATTGAAACATTGCCCAAGCGTCAGATCCAGAACGGTATTACCGATGCTTTTACCCATGTGCTGGAGCAATACCTTACTTACCCTGCCCACGCCTATCTGCAGGACCGTTTTGCTGAAAGTATCCTGACCACCCTTATTGAGGTAGGGCCCAGGGTGCAACAAGACCCTACAGATTACGCTGCAGCCGCAAATTTTATGTGGA
>JASLAE010000220.1 GCA_030147305.1 Cesiribacter sp. | reverse complement strand
TATTTCTGGTCGATTACGACATGGAGGAAAAAGGCGAGCAGTGCGAACAGGAGGTAATCGGTTAGCCGGATTCCAAAAAGGACTTGCATGTACAGACCTATTTCAAACTCATAGTATCCCAGGCGCAGCTGAATCAACATCCCTACCAGCATCATTAGTGCCTGCATTACAACCAGTGCAAGGGCAAGCCCCGCGAATTTACCTGCAAAAGGTACCCACCCAGGCATAGGTGCCGCTCCAACGATCTCGCTTATGCGTGCATCACGCTCGCGCCATACCAGTTCTCCGGCATAGTAAATGATGAGTAGTGGGATAATCAGCCATAAGCCATGATCGCCGGTATTTTCCAGGAGGTTTACAAGCTGACCGGTGGTGGGAAGTTCGGGAATTCCATAATAGCTTGAGAACATCAAAGGAGCGATCAGAAATACGAATAATGCAAGAGCAGCGAATCCAATACCCCCCCAGCCCATCACAATCAGCTTGAGCGACTCCCATGCGATAGCCAATGCCTGAAGCACACTTGTTGATGGCCCAAACACCTGCGGGACCTGTATAAATGTGAATGGCGTGCTCTCTTCAATCATATTTTCCACAGCTATTGCAGGCTGAGTACTTCTGCTCCGGGCAATTCGCCACCCCCGGTTGCTCCCTGCCAGGTGAGCGAACCTGAAGCGGAAGTAAGTGAACACAAGAATACAAAAGGCAACGCAAAGCCATATAAGGCGGTTTGTGAGCATTGACAGCTGTAGCCCTACCAGAAGTGTGTTCTTCTGGGCAGTTGTCCAGAGATCTGCTAGCTCTCCGAACACTGTAAGTCCCAACGGGTCCGTTATTTTGCCCAGATTCCAGTATCCCTGCTCCTCCGCAACAAACTGCCAGCTGACAAATGCGGCAAAGAAAATAATGATGGCTCCGAGGTAACTGACAACGCCACGCCGACCAAAGACTGCCAATGAAAACATGAGGGCCATGGCGATGAATGCGTTCGGCAGTGCGATCAAGAAGTAGGTACTCAGATATGTAAAAGGAAGAATGGGTCCGATAAGATCTCCATGCTCCCCCGGGAAAAGCGCAGCACCAATAAGGCCAATTAGAATCGCACTCATCATCAGCGCCCCGAGTGTAAAGGTGGCGAGAAAGCGACCGCCGAGGTAAGTGGCCTTGCCAATTGGTGCAGTGTATAGGATCGGATGCATGCGCGTTTCCACGTCACGCGCCGCTGCTCCGCCGGCAATTGCTGCCAGTGATAGCAGCCCCATAATACAGGCTACGAGGGTCACTTGCGCTACAGCAAAAGGTGCGTTGAGGAAAAAACCGCCGACCTCCGCTTCATCGATGAATATCTCCCGTGCCATGAGAAGGGTGATACCCAGGAGGAGCAAAAAATAAAACCAGGTCGATACCCCACGTGCCTGGTAGGCGATCTCGAAACGATAGATCTTCCAAAGTTTCATGATACTACCTCTCTTTCTTCCTGCTGTACACGTTGTCCGTTGTGTCCGGCCATGGTGCTGAAGTAAACATCTTCCAGGTCTGGGGATACAGGCTCAAAACCAGTACCCGGTGATACATCGCTGTACACACGCACCACGGTACGCCCCGCAAGCAGCTTCGTGGAGATTACTGTATGCGCTTGCGCTACTGCTGGCAGTGCAGGCTTTTCTATCATGCTACGCCATATTTTCCCCGTTATGCGTTCAATAGCTTGTAAGGGCTCGGCTTCCAGCAGTATACGTCCTTTGTTGATGACTGCCATGCGCGTGCAAAGCTCGGAAACATCCTCTACGATATGCGTGGAGAGAATCACCACACTGTTCTCCCCTAGCTCGCTCAGCAGGTTCAGGAACCTGACACGCTCTGCCGGGTCCAGGCCTGCTGTCGGTTCGTCTACAATAATCAATTTAGGATTTCCCAGCATGGCTACAGCTACTCCAAACCGCTGCCGCATACCACCTGAGAAGCCACCTAGTTTTTGTTTGCGTACATCCCATAGATTCGTCTGCTTTAATAAGTTTTCTACCACTTCCTTGCGGGATGCCCGGTTAGTAATTCCCTTAAGCACGGCAAAGTAGTCCAGCAGGCTTTCCGCACTCGCCTTGGGATAGACCCCAAACTCCTGGGGCAGGTAACCCAGCGTCTGGCGTACCTTCTCCTTTTGTTTAAGAACATCTGTTTCACCCAGGTAGATACTGCCCTGGTCTGGCTCTTGTAGCGTAGCCAAGGTGCGCATAAGTGTAGACTTGCCGGCTCCATTGGGACCAAGCAGGCCATACATACCAGTCGGAATGTTCAGCGAAATGTTGTCTAATGCCTTTACTCCATTATTATAGGTTTTAGACACATTTCGGATAGAGAGGGTTAGCTGCTGACTTTTCATGTATTGCTTTCTTTAAATTCACCTTATTGTTGGAAGAGAAAGATTCCCACCTTTCCTGCTTATTATCAAAAGAACAGGTACCGATGCAGAAAGCAAAAAGGGATATACAATTGCTAATTAGCACTCTATTAATTGAGCTTTTGCTTCTACTAAATCATTGACAGATCTAAATACTATTTTCGTAGATTGGTATAGGGTACAGGCAGATTAGACCAAAGGGGAATGGCAGGCCTGTTAATCATTCCTGGTACTGAAGATTCACCTTATGTTGGATACGCAGGCGAGTATTTCTCCCATTCGCCAGCGGTATACCAATTACTTCTTTTTAACTGTTTCCATTCCTTTGATTAAATCTGTTCG
>JASLAE010000186.1 GCA_030147305.1 Cesiribacter sp. | reverse complement strand
CTGATAATTTCATGCAGATCATTAAAATTGGCAATGCTACCAATGCACCGGCAAACCCAATAGTTGATTGCACAAAAAACCCGAAAAATATGCCAATGAAAGTAAGTAATAATTCCAAAATTCAATATTTCTGATGATTCGCAATTTTAATCTGAACACAATTTTACTAAAGAGAGCTTATCTGCGCTACCTTTCCTCTAAAGTCCTCTTTTTGTGAGAAAGCAATAGAGATAAAAAAACAAAGAGAATGAAGCTAATTGGAAAACTTTGATTTCAGTGAGGTTTTAAGTTTTGCATTGGTTAATGAATATATACTGCTATGATAGCTAGATACGTTTTTTTATTGAGTGACCTGTTTATTCTTTCATCATTGATTTAGCCAATGACAAAAATAAGGAGCTGATACACTTATTTTAGAACCACCATGTTTTCTTTTCTTTAAGAATCAAAGGCAACATGGCCAAGTGATTAGCGGCTCTTATGTTTTTATACACGCTGACGTCTATTGAATAAAACAGATGCCCGTGCATCGTTAGCTAACCTTCGGCACAAGCCATGGCTGAATGCAGAGGGGGCTATTGCTTCATTCAATGGACGTTAGCGGTGACTATAACCCGGCACTCTGACAATCAATAGAATAAAAAGAAATAAAATTCTGAACAGCATTAGAACCATAAATTCATTCCTTTTGGGAATTGAAAGGTGACGACAATGACAAACGATGAGAGCGAATTTTCCCTGACCGTTGCCTGGGTTTGGTAGTTAATCTGGGAGACACTTGCATAACAGACAAAATGAGCCTATTAGGTGCTGAAATCCTATACAATTTCACCGCTAAATTGATTATATTCATGCTATCCCAGTGGAAGCAGATTTTGTATCGGTATTGCTACATCTAAATACAGCAGGGCTTTGAAAAAGGCATAGGAAAAGGGTTGCTGGAATAACGAACGGATCGCGCAGTATACTTAAAGTGATAGGAACGCCAGTGGGCACCTGTATTAAGGATTCATGCAGGTGCCATGTGTAAGGCTTAAGGCATGACAGTCAACCCTTAACCACAGTGCAGTGAACACACATTTATATCTACCTCAAAAGGCCTTATTTGCACAAGTTATCCATTCCATCTGGCAAGTGGAGCGTCTTACATCTTTTCAAACCGAACAGATCTTACCCAAAGGCATTGTAGAAATTATTTTTAATTTGGGCGATGAATCTCCACTTGTGGCTCAGGTTGCGGGCAAGGAATATTCTTTGACAAAGTGTTTTATCAACGGCTTCAACACAGCCCCCGTTCAACTCCAACTTCCTAAAAATCAGGTATTTTTTGGTGTGGTCTTTCAACCAATGGCCATAAAGAAAATTTTTAAAATACCGGCAGGTGAGTTTACCAATATGCTCATTGATTTGAGCCTGATGGATGCCATCTTCCACACACTATGGCATCAACTGGCTGATGAAACTAGTTTTGATAAGCGGGTCTCTGTATTCTTGGCGTGGGTTGAGCGAAAAATCCTTGACTGCCAGCCGCAGGAAAAGCTTATCAATCATTTCTTATTTGCTATCAATCAGCACGATGTATCGGTGAGTACCCTGGCGGATACGCTCTGTTATTCACCCAGGCATCTATCAAGAAAGATACTTGAGGTAACCGGCATGAACACCGAAGAAATTCTGCTCTACAAAAAATACCTTCATGCCATGCATCTGATGCATCATACCAACCTGTCCTTGACCGAAATTGCCTATCAAAGCCGTTTTTCCGACCAATCACATTTCATCAAAACATTTAGGACATTCTCGGAAATTACTCCTGGCACCTACCAGCGCAGCAAAAGTGCCATGAAAGGGCATCTTTATGAAAATGTCCGTTAAATACAATTTTTCAGCACGGACGGCCGCCATCTTTGTTGAAAAAAACACCTATGAAAACCATTTTTTTATTCGCATCGATCAGTGTGGCCAGTGGGCTGCTGTTTGTTAACCTTTACAGTTCATTGGTAGATGCCCCCTCCTGGGGAAGCGATCTTCCCAACTCCATTGCCACTGCCAGGGAATATTTTAAAACCACCAATCCTGGCAATTTTTTTAGGGTATTTTCCCCCTTGAATCAGCTTCTGGGGCTCACAGTGCTCATCCTGTTCTGGAAATCTTCTACTACAATACGCAAGTATTTGGCTGCTGCTTTTTTCTGCTACGTGGTAGGAGATATGTTCACCTTCGCATTTTTCTATCCCCGGAACGACATTATGTTCAAAACTGCTCAACTTACTGAGCTAGAGTTGCTGAGCAGGACATGGTCGGAATGGAGTACGATGAACTGGCTACGCTCTCTGGTGGTCTTGACCGGGCTGATTTTCTCTTTTGTGTCGTTGCATAAAATCTATTTTCTACACAAAACCGAAAAGCCATCCTATACTCGAAAGGCGCTTGCCTAATCCCTGGGGCAAGCCTAAGGCTGACAGGAACGCCTGCCGCTTGTGACTAAAACAGAGTGTATTTGTTAGTGCTACGCCGGCGTGTTTAGTGCTTAATAAATAAGTTAACTCCGGATAAAAGTAGTGTCATCGAATGTTAAAAGTGCGGTAGCCATGGCTGTAGTTTATTGCTCAGGCCAGCTCTTTTCATGAAAACCTACTTTCTTACTAAACCCTAACGAGTCTTCCACCCCCGAAAACAGGCTGAGAAGGTTTTAATCTGAAACATATTCTTTAATAGTCAATAAAAAAGCCCCTGGAACGCATCTAGAGGCCTTTTTTGTGATCCCATCAGGACTCGAACCTGAAACCTACTGCTTAGAAGGCAGTTGCTCTATCCAATTGAGCTATGAGACCCCAAGAGTGCCGCAAAGATAAAACATTTCCCTACACAGCACAACCTTTTAATTTAAGATTGTTTGTACACCTGGCTTTCTAAAGCACGACACTCATTGTTTTATATATAGGATCTACAGCAAGTAATTTGGAAAACAATTTAACAAAACTTGGAACTGCATAATTTTTTGTTTATTTTAAATCTAAATCAGAATTGCCGTAAACAA
>JASLAE010000182.1 GCA_030147305.1 Cesiribacter sp. | reverse complement strand
TGTTTCGCTTTGTTGTAAAAATAACCTACCTCTACCGGCTTTGGATTGCCATTACCATCTGCGCTTACCGCATACAAACCAGCGTTTCTTTTATTGCCAGTTTCCGGATTGTGCCGCATGATGTAAAACTCATTACCGCCTTTGGTAAAGCCCACAACTATGTCTGCCTGAGGTGAATTTTGCAGTGCAACAAGTCGCTCTACATTCCCAAACATATCCCCCGTACCCAATGTCGCCATCCAGGCGTCTGCCTTGTCTTTGTTGCCTCCTGCATTGGTAGGATGGTTGCTTCTGCTAAAATACATGCGGCTGCCATCAGGAGAAATAACCGGTTTTATTTCATTGTACTTGGTATTTAAGCTGGTATCTGCCGATAGGATGGGTGCTTTTTTAGACTGGGAAAGTCCAGGAGTAACAAACAGCCCGATGGCCATAGCGGCTAACAGGAATTTCTTATGTGATGCTTTCAACGAATTCATTGAATCTATGATTTGGGCTCAAAAATAAACATAACCATCTTAACGCAGTACTTTTCATCCCTATTAATGAAAAAACAGCTGCATTATTGTTGCCATTGCAAATACTGCTCCAGATAAAATTCTTTGCTTAGCGCCGACAGATTACCGAACTTTGGTTTAGCTCAAACATTTATGCATGAATTTTAGCGGAACCACCCAATACATTGCCACACGTGATCTGCAGGTAGCCGTAAATGCTGCCATCACCTTAGAAAAACCATTGCTGATAAAAGGAGAACCTGGTACGGGCAAAACGCAATTAGCTTATGAGATAGCTAAAGCACTGGATAAACCTCTTATTACCTGGAACATAAAATCTACAACTGCTGCTCAGCAGGGTTTATATGAATACGATGCCATCAGCCGCCTGCGCGATGCCCAGCTCAATAGCGAGAAGGTTAAAGATATTCGTAATTATATCAGAAAAGGCAAATTGTGGGAAGCCTTTGAGGCAGAGGCAACACCTGTTTTATTAATCGATGAAATTGACAAGGCAGATCTGGAATTTCCCAACGACCTGTTGCAGGAGCTGGATCGCATGGAGTTTTACTGCTATGAACTTAATGAAACCATCTGTGCCAGGCAACGCCCTATAGTTATCATCACTTCCAATAATGAAAAAGAACTGCCTGATGCCTTTTTGCGCCGCTGCTTTTTTCATTATATACGCTTTCCCGATGCAGACACACTGCGCCAGATCGTTGAAGTACACTATCCAAAACTGGACGAGCAGCTTCTCCAGGAGGCCATCATGCTTTTTCTGGAGATTAGGGAAAAACGCCATCTTAAGAAGAGCCCCTCTACCAGTGAGTTAATTGATTGGTTAAAGCTGCTCATTGCCGGCTCTATAGGGGGTACAGCGCTGGCAGCTACTGATTTACAGGAGCAACTCCCTCCCTTTGCAGGGGCGCTTTTAAAAAACGAACAGGATATGCAGGGCTTTCTCTTCAAATCCCATAACCGTAGTTATTTCTCCTGATGTTCATAAAGTTTTTTCTTCAGCTGAAAGCGGCCGGACTGCCCGTGGGTACCCGTGAATTACTACACCTGCAGGAGGCACTGCAACATCGCCTGGTGGAGCAGGGCAACAACGACTTTTACTACCTGTGCCGCAGCCTGTTTGTAAAAAGGGAGCAGCACCTCGATAAATTTGATCGTACATTCGCTGCAGTCTTTGGCTCTTTGATGGACATACCCTTCGATCCGCTTCAGGATATTCCAGACGAATGGCTACAACAGCACAAAGTACTGAGTGAAAAACCAGCAGAAGCAGCGTATCTGCAGGAACAACTGGAGCAACTAGAACAACGCTTCCAGGAACTTTTAAAGGAACAGGAAAAGCGACATGAAGGTGGCAACAAATGGATAGGCACCGGAGGGCGTTCTTCCTTTGGTGCATGGGGCTCTAATCAGCAGGGATACAGGATAGGGCAAACTGAAAGCCGGCACAAAAGAGCTGTGAAGGTTTGGGACCAGCGGGAATTTAAAGCACTGGATGATAGCCGTACGGTAGATACACGACAGTTCCAGATGGCCCTGCGCCGGCTGCGGCTGCTCAGTCGTGAGGGTGCTCCGGATGTTTTTGACATCAAACAGACCATTCAAAAAACCTGTGAAAATGGCGGAATCTTAAAAGAGGTTTACAGACCGGAACGCAGCAATGGTATAAAGCTGCTGCTGCTTTTAGATGTTGGCGGATCTATGGATGAACATGTGCTGCTGTGTGAAAAGCTTTTTGCAGCGGCCAGGCATGAATTCAAACACCTGGAATGCTTTTATTTTCATAACTGCCTTTATGAGAAAGTGTGGAAAGATGGCAGTCGTCGGAGATACGACTTTACCAGTACACACCAGTTGTTTAACACCTATCATGCAGATTATCGCGTAGTGGTAGTAGGTGATGCCAGTATGTCGCCTTATGAATTATTATTTGCAGGTGGCAGCGTTGAGCATGTCAATGAAGAAGCAGGTGCTATTTGGTTACAAAGGTTGCTGGATCATTTTCCGCATACTATCTGGTTAAATCCGGTGCCGCAGCCAGAATGGCGAAAAACAGAAACTATTGAAAAAATAAGGAAGCAATTCAAAGAAAAGATGTATCCGCTTTCGTTACATGGGCTTGAAAGCGGGCTTAAAGTACTGAAAGGATAAATTATAATCTTTTCATGTAATGTTGTGATTGTGAAGCAGGTGCAGTTGATAAAGTATTTTTAGCAGCATGTGCGCTTGTGAAATCATGTGAAAGCATAAAATTGTAAATGCAACTTAGCAGAGATTGACTGCACTGAAACGATCTAATGAATTTAAGCTAAGCTGCAACCATGTTATGAAAGCTCAAACAATGCTGACTCCTGACAACAAGCTAAAAAAGATCATCATTATTGGCGACAGGGTTTTGATAAGGCCAAAGAAGGATGATGAACGCACCAAGAGTGGTTTATATTTACCCCCGGGTGTTTATGAAAAAGAAGTGGTGCGTACTGGCTGGATCATGAAGACAGGCCCTGGTTATGCTATTCCCTACCCTGCAGACCCGGAAGACCAGCCTTGGAAAGAGCCTGACGAAAAAGTCAGCTATATTCCCTTACAAGCCAAACCCGGAGATCTGGCGGTTTACCTGCAAAAGGGCACTTTTGAAGTAAACAT
>JASLAE010000145.1 GCA_030147305.1 Cesiribacter sp. | reverse complement strand
CCTGGTAACATGCGCGCAAATCTGGAGAGGATAGAGACTGCCTGGAGAAAGGTTTTTCCTGACGATGTTTTTAAAATCACTTTTGTAGATGAAGAACTGGCAACGCGTTACGAACAGGAAAGTCGCGACTATCAGCTCTTTAAGGCTTTTTCCGCCATTTCTATTTTTATCTGCTGTATAGGGCTTTGGGGCCTGATCACCTTTGTGGTGGTGCGCAAGACCAAAGAGATTGGTATTCGCAAAGTTCTGGGCGCCAGCATCAGTGGCATTGTGCTGCTGCTTTCAAAGGATTTTTTAAAGCTGGTGGGGCTGGCCCTGCTGATTGCTTCACCCATTGCCTGGTACTTTATGCACCAGTGGCTGGAAGATTTTGCCTATCGCATCGACATCAGCTGGTGGATCTTTGCCGTAGCTGGACTTTTTGCCATGCTGATCGCTTTTATCACCATCAGCTACCAGGCTATAAAGGCAGCCATGACCAACCCTGTTAAAAACCTGAGAATCGAATAATAGACTAGAAGGTCAAGAATTTAATTTCTAATTAACTGGAATTTCTGTCATGACATTATTACGAAATAATGTCTGAGCACTGGTAGATCTTTGATGAATGGCTTCACTGCTAGTCTACTGCATTATTCATGTTTTGTAATAGTAAATGATAATGCTCAATATAAGTTTTGTAGCGCTTAAAGCTTAAATGTAAAAGATATGATCTATAATTATTTGAAGTTTTCAATCAGGAATTTGCTAAACAATAAGGCACAATCCCTGATCAATATTTTTGGCTTAGCACTTGGGATTGCCTGTTGTATTATGATATTTCTGGTGGTGCGGTATGAGCTAAGCTATGATACCTTTCACAGCAAGGGGGACCGTATCTACAGGGTAAATACAAAATTCATCCAGACTGATGTATTTTCCGGCGGTGCCCCTTTGGCAGTTGCTAAAGCGTTGAAAGAAAATTTTCCTGAAGTTGAGCAGGCTACAACCACAGTTTATGCTTATGAAAAGCTGTTTAAAGTAGGGGATGAGTTATACAAGCAGAAAGACGTTGTTTATGTGGCGCCAGAATATTTCACCATTTTAGATGCTAAATGGTTGGCGGGAAATCCTAAATCAGCCTTAGCAGAGCCTAATACAGTAGTCCTTACCAAAAGTGTAGCACAAAAATTCTTTGGAAGCACCGAGCAGGATGTGATACAACAAGCTCTTGGCAAAACAATTAAGTATGATGGTGAACATGAACTAAAAATAACCGGTATTCTTGAAGATTTCCCAACAAACACAGACTTGCCTTTCAAAGTATTGATCTCATGGATCACTCTTAAAAATCATGCTCCATGGCTGGACCTCAACGATTGGATATCATTTTCACAAACTTATAACCATTTTGTACTATTACGCGAAGGAGTAGATGTTACACAGCTTCAGCATAAACTTCCTGCTATTGAGAAAAAATACATGGGAGTTGTGGATGCAAGCCGGCGTACTCACCTTTTGCAGCCTTTAAGTGAAATGCATTTTGATGAAAGGTTTGGTAATTATAGCAGTAGGGTAATAGCCAAAGAAAACATAGCTGGGTTAGTGTTGATTGGCATGTTCATACTGCTCATTGCCTGCATCAACTTTATCAACCTGGCCACAGCACAGTCTGTGAAAAGATCAAAAGAAGTAGGCGTACGCAAAGTACTGGGAGCAAAGCGTTCGCAGCTGGTTTGGCAGTTTTTGACGGAAACCAGCCTGCTTAGTTTCTTAGCGCTGTTCCTTGGATTAGTGTTTTCCTACCTTTTTGCTCCCCAGTTAAAAGCTTTACTCGGCCTGAACTTTACCTTTCGTCCATTTACAGATCTTGAATTGTTAGGATTTTTGTTGGCAGTCACTACCTTGGTCAGTTTGCTGGCAGGCATCTATCCGGCATTGATTTTATCAGGCTATCAACCCATCGCAGCACTGAAAAATAAAGTGGGGACGCCTAAAAGCAGTGCAGTTAAACTTCGCCAAAGTCTGATTGTGGCTCAGTTTGCAATTGCACAAGTCTTGATCATCGGTACTTTAGTGGTGTCCAGCCAGCTGGAGTATTTTCGTAGCATACCCATGGGCTTCGATCAGGATGCTATCATTACAATCAACTTTCCTTCTGAAAACAAGGTACAAACCAGCGACGCCTTGCGTAATCAGCTTGAACAGATTCCTGGAGTACAAAAATTAAGTTATGCGCTGGAAGCGCCATCCGCACATAAAGAATATTGGAGCACTTTCACCTTTGCAGGTTCGGATCCTTCCCAGGAATATTATACAAAGGAGCTTCCTATTGATCATACCTATCTGGAGACCTATGGCTTAACACTCTTAGCTGGCAAGAATTTAGAAAAAATGACAGATTCTTCACAGGTTCTTGTAAATGAAACATTGCTTGAGACGATGAATATAAACAGCCCGGAAGAAGCAATAGGTCAAACAGTAAATTGGGATGGACAAATTCGTCCAATTGCAGGGGTTGTAAAAGATTTCAATACAAAATCAACTAAAGAAAGCATCCCGAATGTGATAATGCATAGGGGAAAAAATTATCAAATGTTGGGCATCAAACTGGCGCCTGCAAGAATGCGGGAAACCATTGCACAGATTGAAACAATATGGGAAAAAACCTATCCTGAAAGCCTGTTTGAGTTTAGCTTCCTGGATGAAACGATTGCAGGTTATTATCAGGAGGAGGTAAAACTGTTTAGGTTATTCCGAATACTCTCTGGTATTGCCATTTTTATTTGTTGCCTAGGTCTGTATGGTCTGGTTTCTTTCATGGCAGTACAGAGGACCAAAGAAATCGGAATCCGCAAAGTCCTCGGAGCCAGCATCAGCACTATTGTGTTCATGATGTCTAAAGATTTTATAAAGTTAGTATGCATTGCCATACTCATCGCTTCTCCAATTGCCTGGTACTACATGAATAAGTGGGTGGCTGGCTTTGAAAATCAAGTAGATATCGGTTGGGGCGTTTTTGCGACAGCCGGACTCTTTGCCCTCTTCATAGCTTTCATCACCATCAGCTACCAGGCTATAAAGGCAGCCATGACCAACCCTGTTAAAAACCTAAGAACCGAATAAATCTCCAAAATCATGAAAAGAATACTGATAGTATTGGCTTTCCTCCTGCTGTGCATGGGCGCAAAAGCACAAAGCGCAAATGATCAGGACCTGATCAAAGCAGCGATATCGAATTACGTCATGGCATTTTACGAAGCGGACACCCTTAAAGCACATGAGAGCGTTTCCAGAAATCTGGCAAAACGCGGGTACTATAGCCAGGAGGGGCAGATCAAGGAAGCTACGATGTCTTACGAGCAGCTGATCCAACTCGCCCAGCGTTGGAAGAGCAGCCAGAATATTACCGCAGAAACACCCAGAAAGATTACAGTCTTTGAGGTGCTGGACAAAATTGCCACTGCTAAAGTCGAGGCAAAGTGGGGGATCGATTACTTCCATCTGGCGAAAGTAGATGGGAAGTGGCTGATCATGAATGTACTGTGGCAGGATTATCCAAAATCAAACTAACACTCAGATGCTTAGAAATTACATAAGGGTTGCCTTTCGCAATCTGATGAAGTATAAGGCTTACTCCTTCATCAACATTTTTGGTTTGGCCGTTGGCTTAACCTGCTGTATGTTAATTACACTCTATGTCTACCACGAGTACAGCTATGATAAGCACCATCAGTATGGTGATCGCCTGTACCAGCTGGGAGGCGTCTGGACCAGCGAGGGTGAATCGAGGCGCAGGGCCAATGTGCCTGCTGCCATGGTCAATATCCTGGAAGCAGAGTTTCCGGAGGTTGAAAAAAGTGCCAAGCTA
>JASLAE010000118.1 GCA_030147305.1 Cesiribacter sp. | reverse complement strand
CGGAAAATAAAAAGAACGGTTCCCGCTGATGATCTCAAAGTTAACCCTGGGCTGTTCATTTCCCGCTACTATCTCAATTGAATCAGTATCGGTAGCGTCCATATCATCACGCACTGTTAAGGCTACTGTATACCTCCCCGGTCGCTGAAGCGTTACCATAGGGTTTTTCTGCTGATAGTTTAGTGTGGTCTCGCCCCCTACAGGGGTTATTGCCCAGTGATAGCTTAATTCATCCCCATCATGATCCAGGGAAGCACTTCCATTAAGCTTAACACGCAAGGGGGTGGGGCCAGTAATGGGTTCAGCACGCACCTGTGCAAGGGGTGGCCGGTTGCCTGCTATGTACTCTATCTTTGAAATACGGCCCTGTCCGCTGTTACCATATTCAACCATATACAAATCCCCCGAAGGGCCAAAGTCCATGTCGAGGGGTTGCTGGTGAGTAAGTTGTTCGGGCGGTAAAAACCATTCTATGGTATCTGCCTTTGTTCTGTCGCTGTTCATGCCCACTACCATAATCCAATTACGCACGTAGTCTGTCACCAGCCATTTGCCCTCAAAATAGCCGGGAAATACCCTTGGTGCATCCGGGGCAAAATTGGCACGCCGAAAGATAGGCCCTCCTACAGCAGAGCGTGCTGCACTTCCTAAAATCGGCCATTCTTCGGCTACGCTGTAGGGGTATGCGATCAGTGGTGCCTGCGCCGGGGGTAGCTGCTGTAAGCCGGTATTGTTGGGAGAAGTGTTCACCAATGCCTGAGGATTGAACATGGCTGCGTAAGTGCCGCTTCCATAATCGTAGCTCTTATAGGGTAGATTGTTTCCAATGACAAAGGGCCATCCATAATTGCCGGCTTCTCTGGCCACATTAAATTCATCGTAGCCCCTGGGCCCATATTTTTCTGAGTCTACCCCTGCATCAGGTCCCACTTCTCCCCAATGGAGATAGCCGGTTTCAGAGTCGATTGACAGCCGCCAGGGATTTCGGTTACCCATGGTATAGATTTCGGGACGGGTGCCCTGAGTTCCTTCCGCAAACAGGTTACCGGGGGGGATGGTGTAGCTGCCGTCTGGCTGTGGCCGGATCCGCAGAATTGTTCCGCGCAGGTCATTGGTGTTGCCCGCTGTTCTTGATCCATCCTCACCCCGGCCACCCTTATTGTTAAAGGCCAAAGGCGCATATTGGGTTGGAGCAGTATCACATCCAACGGAAAGATAAAGATTGCCCTCCTGATCCCAGGCCATGCCACCACCGAAATGGTGTCCATCGGGCTGCTCCCAGGGAATCCTTAGCAGCACCACCTCCGTGCTAAAATCAATTTTACTGTTACTGGCCAGCTTGAAGCGAGACAAACGCATCGTCTCCCCCTTGTCCTCTGCTGCCGAATAATATAAATACAGCTGTTGGTTCTGCTCAAAGTCCCTTTCGAGCAATATACCGATCAGCCCCGGTTCCGGATGTACAGTAAGATTACCCAGCTCCTCTACCTGGCCCGTAGCTTCATTTATTCTTTTAACCCCTCCCGTCCGCTCAATCCAGTATACACGGCCTGCTTTATCAAACTCCAACTGCAGCGGTTCATCTAGCCCATCAACTACCTCCGTTTGTTTAAAACGGGTAGGTTCCGGTTTTGTGTAATTGTCTTCTGCAGCAATTTTCTCATCAGAACTGCCTTCCTCCGCACAACCCGCTGCCAGGCTTATCAATAGGATCAACACAGGCAGCCGTAACCTTAAAAAGGTTATCGATAGCTTTCTAAAGCTATGCCCTCCATCAATCGCGATATAATAATCAGTGTGCATAAAAAGAGGTATTGCGGGTAGCATTAAAGATCATAGCATTGGGTTTTTTACCTGCCACCAATGGCCAGACCTGCCGGGTATTTTTACCTAACAGGACTGAAACCACTGGTTAATCCTGCAACGTAAAACTCGCTTCCTGCACATTAGCAGAGCTGGTGCCTACATATACCTTAAACTCACCTGGTTCATAGACATATTTCAGCTCTGTGTTGAAGAATTTCAGATCTTCGGCCGTAATAGTGAAAGTTACCGTTTGTGTCACACCTTTTTTCAGGGCGATCTTTTGAAAACCCTTGAGTTCTTTTACCGGTCTGGTTACAGAGCCCACTACATCCTGAATGTACAGCTGCACTACTTCTTCCCCATCATAATTGCCAGTGTTCTGCACATCTACGCTGACTGTAATAGAATCTGCCGCCTGCATATTTGTCTGGCTTAACTTAGGAGCCGCATACGTGAAGGTTGTGTAGCTTAGGCCATAGCCGAAAGGGTATAAGGGGTCGTTGGAAACATCCAGGTAGCGGGACTTGTACTTATCCAGCTCATCACCCCCATAGGGTCGTCCGGTGTTTTTGTGGTTGTAATAGATTGGAACCTGCCCTACATGCCTGGGAAAGGTGGCCGTAAGTTTACCCGAAGGGTTATAGTCACCGAATAGCACATCGGCAATGGCATTGCCAGCCTCGGTGCCGGCAAACCAGGTTTCCAGGATAGCATCAGCATTTTCATCTTCCCAGGTGAGGGCAAGAGGCCTGCCATTCATCAACACAATCACCAGGGGCTTTCCTGTTTCTTTCAGGGCTTTCAGCAGGTCCAGCTGGCGGCCTGGCAGGCCAATATCTGCCCGGCTTGCCGCCTCTCCGCTCATGCCCTGTGATTCACCAACAACAGCTACTATAACATCGGAACGCTGAGCAACTTCTACGGCCTCACGAATCATCTCCTCGGCCGTGCGGCCGTCTATTTCAAGCTCTCCACCGTGAGCATTCAGCCTTTTAATCATTTGTTCATCGTCTGCAATGTTGGCTCCCTTGGCATAATTGATGATAACATTTCCTGCTACATTGCGGATGCCCTGTTCCAGGGAAACGGCTCTTTTCCAGTCGCCGGCACCGCTCCAGTTACCGATCAAATCACGCTGGTTTTTGGCTAAAGGTCCTATAAGGGCTATGCTGCCTGTTTTGCTGAGCGGCAGCGCCCCATCTTCATTTTTCAGCAATACCATACTCTTGCGGGCTATCTCGCGGGCTGCGGCAATAAACTCCCTGCTCATGATGGTATTGGTGGCCCGCTCGTCATTGGCATAACGATAAGGGTCTTTGAATAACCCTAGTTTATACTTGGCTTCCAGCACACGCCGGCAGGCCAGATTGAGCTCCTCTAGGGTGATGGTGCCGGTTTCCAACTGCTTGCCCAGGTGCTGAAGAAAAAGCTCCCCAACCATGTCCATGTCCACGCCTGCCTTTAAGGATAGACCAGCCACCGCTTCTTCGTTACCTACCCCATGCGCCACCATCTCATTAATTGCTGTATAATCCGTAACCACAAGTCCATCGAAGCCCCACTGATCCCGGAGCAGTTCCGTCATCAGCCAGCGGTCGCCTGTGGCAGGTACCCCGTTTATTTCATTGAAGGAGGTCATGACACTGCCTGCCCCAGCTTCGATCGCTGCTTTATAAGGTGGCAGGTACTCCTGAAACATCCGGATACGGCTCATGTCAACGGTGTTGTAATCACGACCAGCTTCGCCGGCGCCATACAGGGCAAAATGTTTCACACAGGCCAAAACAGTATTGAAGCGGGTAAGGTCGTCGCCCTGATAACCGCGCACCATGGCCCTGGCCACCTGGGCCCCGTAATAGGTGTCTTCTCCTGCTCCTTCTGCAATACGTCCCCAGCGTGGGTCCCGGGCAATGTCTACCATGGGCGAGAATACCCAGTTAAGCCCATCGGCACTGGCTTCTTCGGCAGCAATTCTGGCACTGCGCTCTATGGCCTCCATATCCCAACTGGCAGACAAGCCCAGGGGTATGGGAAAAATAGTGCGGTGTCCGTGGATAACATCATAGCCAAAAAGCAGGGGAATTTTAAGCCGTGTATTATTCACAGCAAATTCCTGAAGTTTTCTGGCAGCAATTGGGGTATAGGTATTGAAAACTGCGCCAACCTGCCCGTTTCGGATTTTTTCGTCTACATTTTCGCTGACAATGGGCCCCGTCACGTCAAAGCCCACAGACACCAGGTTAAGCTGGCCTATCTTTTCTTCTGTGCTCATTTTCGCCAGTAGTTCATCTACAAAGCGGTTCATTTCCTGTTCATTGAAAGGTGCAGTTGTGGCCTGCTGTGGCTGCTGCGCACAAGCCTGGGTACCAAACAGAAAAAATGCCAGCACCACCACAACCTTAAAGATCCTTTGGGTTAGCGTATGTTTCATTGTCAATCTATGTCTTGGTTCGTATATCTATTGTCTTATTGATCATTGCCGGATTTCTTTAGCTGAGGGCTTTCAAAACCAAGCTTTTGCAGACCTGCCTGCACCTCGGGTGCGCTCATGAACAGGTCCCACAGCAATCCCGTGCGCCCGTTCTCAATCATGACTACAATGGGCCCCTGGTCTATGCCCAGGTAGCGCTGCGGAAACCAGTCTTCCTCTTCACTATAAGCATCATAGAAGCCATACTTTCCCCATACTTTTGTGCCCAGGTCTTCGTAGAGATGGCGGATAACCTTCATGGATTCTTCAGGCGCATATGGGTAGGACGATAAAGCTGCGGTTGGTGAAATCACGCCCAGGTCATGGCTGGGGCTGTGCCCCGCATAGCCTTCCGGAGAATAGCTGGAGGTGAGGCCCCAGGCGTTTTCACCGTAGCCTTCAAAGTCTTCTGGATTATCGACACAATAATCTCTGTGAATAAGGGTATGGCTTCTGTTGTGTTCCCAGTAGTCGGCATAGCGGTCTTTTAGGCCACGCGGATCTAACCCAAGGTAAGAATAGTGCGCCCAGAACAGGGGACCTACACTGCCTTTATGGCCGTTATGGTCCAGGGGAATTTTGTGTCCATATTGCTCAGCAGCTGCCTTAATAGCACCATTTTTGGCCCAGCCTTCATGGTATACTGCTGCCGGTATGGTATGGGTGGGCGATGCGGCGGCCAGCACGTACATGATCAGGCACTCGTTATAGCCCGATACCGGAAAATTCATTTCCCAGCCATAGTCAGGCGACCAGTGCCAGTAAAGCACATTTTCGCCCCCTTTGGTATACCAGTCCCACTCCACGGCTTCCCAGAGCCTGTTAATTTTATCTACCAGGGCTTTTTCTTCTGCATTGTCCTGATTAAAATACTGCCGAACTGTTAACAGGCCCTGAACCAAAAATGCAGATTCTACCAGGTCGCCACCATTATCTTTGGGACTGAAAGGTTTTACTTTTCCCGTTTCCCCCTGCAGCCAGTGCGGCCAAACGCCATGAAAACGGTCTGCTTTTTCCAGATAGTCTACGATTTTGTGCATTCTTTGCAGGCCTGCTGCCCGGGTGATAAAGTCCCGCTCAATGCCCACCAAAATAGCCATTACTCCAAAACCTGTGGCGCCCGTAGTGACTACATTCTGGTCGTTCTGCGGATAGTCCCCATCCAGGTGGATCCGCTCACGTGCCAGGCCGGAGGTAGGTTCTGCGCCATCCCAGAAATACTGAAAGGTGTTCTGCTGCACAAGGGTTAGCAGCGCCTCGTCATCCAGTCTTTCTCCGGAAGGAGCAGCGGCTTCCGAGTTTTCTATTTGGCCTGTTGGCTGCTGGCAAGCCGAAAAAAACTGGATAACAAATAAAAAGATCAGGCTTTGCACTTTCATTTGTTGCTATTTTGGTCGTTGCAAAAATTCTGTTGTCTGGCTTGTATATTTCATCTTAACCGGCAGGGATAAACCTGTATTGTTCTGCCGGCGCGTATATCCCTTGAAAATAAAAATATCTTCATCATCTCAGCATCATCAGTAGGATCAATTCTGGCCTGTTTAGGGTGAATTGAACGAGGTAAAGCCAAGCGCCGGCAGGGTCTGCTGAACCTCGGGATTCGACATAAACAGCTCCCACAACAAGGCGGTGCGGTGATTTTCAATCATGATGATGATGGGTCCCTGATCGATGGCCAGGAAGGAGTCTGCCACCCATGCTTCCGTAAAATTAAAGGCATCATAAAAACCATAAGCTCCCCAAAGCTTATCGCCCAGCAGATAGTAAAAATGTCTGATCGCCTCCATAGAATATTCCGGTGTATAGGGAATGGAAGAGATGGCTGCTGTAGGGCTAAGGGTTCCATTATCATTAGCACCAGGTTCGTGGGCCAGGTAGCCAAAGGGATCGTCAGAGGCGGTAAGGCCCCAGCTATGCTCACCATAACCCACAAAATCCTTGGGGTTATCCAGGCTATAGGCCCGGTTAATGAGGGTGTGCTGCACATTTTGTTCCCAGTAGTTGGCGTACTGGTCCTCCAGATTGCGGGGATCTAATCCAAGAAAGGAATAGTGAGCAAAGAATAGCGGCCCTCCATAATCATAGCCTACCGGTAAGGTCAGGCCATAGAACTCTTTGCCATTGATGATACCGCCATTGCGGGCCCAGCCTTCGTGGTATACTTCCGGAGCAATAGGGTGGGTAGGTGAAGCAGCCGCCAGTACATAGGTGATGAGGGCTTCGTTGTAGCCCCTGATCTGGTGGTTCATGGCCCATTCATAATTTGGTGACCAGTGCCAGTAAAGCACATTTTCGCCCCCTTTGGTATACCAGTCCCACTCCACTTCCCGCCATAGCTGGTTAATTGTTTGAATGATGGCAGCCTCCTGTGCATTTGCAGGATTCAGGTACTGCCGTACCGTGAGCAGGCCCTGGATCATAAAAGAGGTTTCTACCAGGTCACCGCCATTATCCTGTTCGCTGAAGGGGACTACATCGCCGGTATTGCCATTCATCCAGTGTGGCCAGACCCCATGAAACCGATCGGCTTGCTGTAGAAAATTAACGATGGTTTCCAGCCGGTCTACACCCTGCTGGCGGCTAATGAACCCTCTTTCTATGGCTACGGGTATGGTCATAACACCAAAGCCGGATCCGCCTATGGTCACTACATCGCCGGAGGTATTGCGTTCACGGGCAAGTCCGCTTGTCGGATGGGCAAAATCCCAGAAATATTTAAAGGTTTGCGCCTGTACCAGTGTAAGCAGCGCTTCATCACCGATTTCCGGAAATTTATTAGCAGGATCAAGTTGGGTATAGAAGGCATTTTCGAAACCATCAAACATAAATCCCTGGCTGCTGGTAAGTTCATCGGAAATGCTTAGGGTATATTTTGTCAGGTGCACAAGTGGTGCTGCAGCGCTTATAACCAGCGTCTGGTTGTCATCTTCCAAAGTAAACTGCAGTGCGGCCGCACTGGTACCACCCCGAAGGCTTATCAATTCACTAAAATCTGTATTTGCATCGAGTGGTTCAGAGAAAGTGGCCCTAATTTCAAAATCTGTACTAACATCCTGAACCCGCCCATTTACTAAAAGGTCCTGATCATCAATTTGAATGGCTTCCAGCGTGAAAGAACCGTTTTCTGTGCTAAAGGAGTAAACTACTCCCCTAAACGCGCCCCCGTCTGCACCCTTGAGTGCCTTCGAGATCCTCAGCTCGTATTCCTGCTGATGTTCCAGTCCTGCATGAGCTGCAGAAAAGGCAGTGTTATTATTTAAAAATGTAAAGGTGAGTGGTATTTCTGTTTCGCCCCGGGAAAGGCTTACGGCACCTGGTACCGTGGCAATATCAATTTCTGAAGAGAAGCTAACTACTATTGCTTTATCTACAGGAACATTAAGATTATTAGTAACATCCACTGAATCGAGCTCCACTGTACCAACACTGGCAGTTTCCAGTACAGGGCCTGGCAGTTTATTTACCTGCGGCTCATCATCCTTATTACAGGAAAAGACCAAACTTGTGAGTGCTGTAAGAATGAAAAGTAAAGCTCTGTTCATAAAGGTAAAAGAAGAGGGTTTTGCTAACGAAAACCCTCTTCTATTTTAAAAAATACTAAATCCAGTTTAACAGTTTCAGCTTAGCCAGCATCATACATTGCCTCTACTTCTTCTGCAGTTTTGGCTACATGATAGATCTTGATATCATCCAGCTCGCCCTTGAAATGGTTGTGATCGGGATTGCTGTAAGTAGCAAAATCAAAGGCTGTGGTTGCTCTGTCAGCATAAAAACCTATAGCAAATTTGTCCCCTACACCTTCCTGTGCAGCAAACATCAATCCTTCAGTATTCATTGCAGGGTGATCTGCGCCATAGAGGTTAAAGTCCTGGCTCTTCATTAATTGTCCATTTAGGTATATGCTGCCTATTTTGGTTTCGCTGTCATACACCGCTACAAAATGAGCCCAGGTATCATCAATAAATGCAGGCAGGCCACCCTCATCAGTCAGATCTTCAGAGAACGTCCATCCTGCCCAGCCCTCAGTGTTGCCCGTAGCATCTAACCAAAGGTCTTCAGCGCCCGATTCTTCTCCACGGTCATATTGAGCTACAAACTTCGCAGATGATCTGTCACTAGGCACTTCGAACTGGAAGCCACGGAAGCCTCCCAGCCCCATTACAAAATAACCTTTTGGATCGCCTGCGGCATTGGTGTGATCAGTATCCAGATTCATCCAGAAACTTAGGGTAAAACTTTCTGTATCCATTAGTGCAGGACCATTGGGAATTTCAATGATGCTGGTGGTACCGTTGAATGAAGCAGCCATGCCTGCGGCTTCTGAACGACCCTCTACATATTCTACATCAATGACTTCATCCGCATCGAACGTACCGACCTGATCTTCGGCATTTTCTTCAAAATTCCAGTGAGCGATTAGTCCTTCCTCTGGCGGAGCAGTAGCCCCTACGGTTGTGAAAGAACGGGTTGTTTGTGTAAACACGCCCCCATCCTGAGCCTTGATGCCTGAGCCTAAAGTTAAGGTGTAATCTGCCTCTTCTGTCAGTGGCTGTGTAGGGGTAATGGTTACTACCGAACCACTTGTAGTTACATTGGTGGCAACAGCAGTTCCACCCTGGCTTAGCTGAACGTTTGCGTCAGTAATAGAAGCAGCATCCACTGCTTTAGAGAAGGTAACGGTAAAGACCGCATCTAATGGAATGCCCGTAGCGGCAGATCCACTTCCTAAATTAACCTCAACATCCTCGCCTGTTGCAGGGTCAGTACCATTTGCATTGATACCTGAAACGGTTAAAGGCCCGACGTTCACCTGTGGTTCATCGTCGTCGCAGCCGGAAAATACAAGCAAGCAGCTCAGGATAAATGTGCCTGATAAATACCTCATCGTCTTCATAGAATTAATTGTTTAAGTTCTGTTATTACAAAAAATATAGTTGGTTAACATTAATAGCCGGGATTCTGGTTTAGAACGCCATTAGAGCGGTCAATTTCATCTTGCGGTATGGGCATCAGTTCATGTTTTCCTGCCACAAAGCCGGTTTTACCGGCAGCATGCAGCACTTCCTCTGCAATGCCCCAGCGTACGATATCAAAGAAACGCTCGTGCTCCATGGCCAGCTCAATGCGGCGTTCGTGCCGGATTAATTCCCGCAGCTCCGCCTGGTTGGTGGTAGTGATCCGAGGCAGCACCGCATCATTTCCTCCCCTGGCACGGGCACGTACCATCTCCAGCATTTCCAGCGCTACTTCTGTCTGGCCCAGCTCGTTGGCCGCCTCGGCAGCAATTAGCACCACATCTGCATAGCGCAGCAGCCGGATATTAACCCACTGCCCCGCCTGAGAATTTGCTGCTGCCCGGAAGCTCGGGTTTGTATATACCTTCTGATTGTAGCGTTCATTCGGAAGTGTTTCCGGGGGAATTTCTCCATATGGCGTAATCTCTCCCCTAAAAAGAATGGTGGCATCCATGCGGGGGTCGCCTTCTTCGTAAGCGTTCAACAATGCTTCTGAAGGACTGTTAAAACCCCAGCCCAAATCCCAGGAACCAGACCCTCTGGCTCCCTGTACCGTGGCATACTCACTACCAAACTGGTAGGTCTGGTTATGGAGATTTTGCACCTCGAAAATAGACTCACTGCTATTTTCGCCAGCCTCGGTAAAAATCTGATCATAGGGGGTTGATAGATCATATTGCCCGGAATTAATCACAGCCTGGGCCGCCCCCAGCGCATCCGCCCACCTTTTCTGGTACAGGTAAACCTTAGCGAGCAAGCCATTTGCTGCCCCTTGTGTAACCCGGCCTGGGTAATCTTCCCAGGAAAGAGGTAAGTATTGCGCTGCAAACAGCAGGTCTTCTTCTATAAGGGCATAGATCTCTTCCTGAGAGGCACGGGGTATATTAAACTCATCCTCTTCCGTAATAACCGTTGTTACTTTAGGTACTCCGCCAAAGCTTCTTACCAGGTTAAAGTATAAGTACGCCCGAATAAAGCTGGCTTCGGCGCGGGCAGTAAAATATTCCTCATCAGAGAGGCTTGCCTTTAATGTATCTGATTGCTGAAAGACAACATTGGCTTTGCTGATAGCACTGTAACTATCCCTGTAAAAGCCTAAAACGAGCGGATTGCTTGGTAGTATATTGAATTCGTCGAATGCCCGCTGGTCGGGAGCGTCGGCAGGCGTACTTCCTTTGTCTGCATCGTCAGAGGTAATGCTGGTAATGCCAATAAAAGGAAAAGCATGAAGGCTAAACCCACGCAAATCAGAATACATGCCATAAACATATTGCGTTAAGCCACCTTCCGGATAATTCTCGGTGGTGTATCGTCCTAAGGGTTCCCGTTCCAGATAATCCTCACAACCAATGATTGTCAGCACTGCGGCAAAGGCAACCACTATTCTATAGTAAAATGATTTTTTCATAATCAGGATTAACCTCGTTAAAAATTAAGATTGAAACCTATGGTATAGGTGGCCGGTATGGGATACACCCCATTGTCTACGCCAAAGCGAATTGGTGAGCCTCCTACTTCCGGCGAAAAGCCGGTAGCTTTGGTGAAGGTGATCGGGTTTTGTGCGTTGATGTAAACTTTACCGGTGCTCATGCGCAGGCGCTTTAAAAAGCCGGCACTGAAGTTATAGCCCAGTGATATGTTGCGGATACGGAAGTAATCTCCCTGATCTAGAAAATAAGAGGAATGCTCAAAATTGTTTGTTCTTGTATTGTCAAGAATGGGCTCTTCATTAGAAGTGCCAGGACCTGTCCAGCGGGCAAGCCGGTTTTCTTCGTAATTGATGATGGCAAAAGTGGCGCGTGAACGCTCCCGATAAATTACATTGCCGGATACGCCCTGCGTCTCTATGTCCAGATCAAAATTTCGGAAATTAAGCCCTACCGAAAATCCATAAGTAAGATCGGGCGTGGGCGAACCTATGAAAGTACGGTCTTCGTTAAAATCTAGTACGCCATCACCATTAACATCCCTGAATCTTATATCACCGGGCTGTGCAGTTTCTGACTGGGGTGAATTGGCAATTTCCTCTTCACTCTGGAAGATACCCTCCATCACCAGCCCATAAAAAGAACCAATAGGATAACCAATGGCTGTGCGTGATGAACCTTCCTGAATGTTATAATCGGCGTTATCGCCCAGTGATAATACTTCGTTATGAATAGTGGTAATGTTACCGTTCAGGCTATAACCCCAGTCATCATTCAGGTCGTCGGCCCAATCGAGCGATAGCTCCACCCCTCTATTGAGGATGGTGCCGGCATTGGTCAGGTAGCTTTCGGTGCCTACAGCACCGGGAATGGTAAGGTTTACCAGAATATCATGGGTCTTTCTATTATAATAGGCTGTTTCTACATTCAGCCTGCCTCGCAGCATCATAAACTCCAGGCCCACATCGGTTCCTTCTACAATCTCCCATCCCAGATTTGGGTTAGGGATATAGGCTGGCTGTACGGCAGGGAAAACCTCATCTCCAAAAACTGCGGATTCTGAATTGTTCAGGACCGGATAAAAAAGATAGTCTCCTACCTTATCATTACCCAAGCGCCCCCAGGAGCCCTTGATTTTAAAATGGTCGAAGATTTCAAAACCCTGCATAAAGTTTTCTTCGCTTAGCACCCAGCCTACACCAATTGCCGGGAAATTGCCCCAGCGCCTGTTGGGGGAAAATTTAGAGGTACCATCTCTTCTGTAGGATACGTTCAGCAGGTATTTACCATCAAATGCATAATTCATTCTGAACAGGTAGGATAAGAAAGCTTCTTCCACTGCTCCGCCATCATTGGTTCGGCTGGGGTCATTCTCACCAATACCGATATACCAGAAATTAGGGTCGTCTGGTATATTCAACGGACTTTCACTGCGCCTACCCCCGCTTACAAAATCGCTGCCTTTTACACGCGAAGTAATACCTACCAGTGTGGTTATATCATGCCTCTCGTTAAAGTTGTTCTGGTAAGTGAGTGTGTGGTCCATTTGCCAGGAAGTAAAATTTCTTTTTTCCTGAAAAACACCGGTTACTTCGTTAAACTGTGCCCGGTTTTCGCCGGTACCAATTTCATACAAAGGCTGGTAGCTTCTTGTGTCATTGAACCCCAGATCGCCATACACCGCTGAACGCCAGCTCAGGGCTTTCAAAAATTTTACTTCAACAAAGCCCGATCCTATAAACCGATAACCCTGGCTTATATTTTTATTCCGAAAAATTTCGGTAAAGGCAATAGGATTACTAACCTGCGCGCGCTGAAAGGTAGGAGAAGGGTTCCAGTTGCCATTTTCGTCACGTGGCGCATACACTGGTGCCGCCCACAGAGACGCAGCCAGGTTGGCTGTAGGCGGATCACGCTCCCAGCGGAACAGGCTTACATCTCCGCCTATGGTCAGGTGATCATTAACGGTATATTCGTCTCGCAGGTGGGCAGTAAACCTGGAGTAGGCATCGTATTTTACTACACCTTCCTGCTTAAAGTAGTTAAGGCTAAAATTCGCCTGGTTGCGTTCAGAAGCTGAGCGAATGCTGAGGCTGCTGTTAGCAATAAGCGCATCTCTGAAAGCTGCATCCTGCCAGTCAGTATCGGCATTGTAAGCACTGAAATCAAAGGGATCTTCTCCCAGGTTCAGGAGCTGCTCATTGTAAAGCATTTTAAACTGTTCTGCATTGGCCACCCCAACCCTGTCGGTTACCCGCTGAATTCCTGCATATGAACTTACATTCACGGTGGTCTGGCCTTCCTTCGCTCTTTTAGTGGTTACAATTACAACCCCATTAGCACCCTGCACCCCGAACATGGCCAGCGATGAGGCATCCTTCAGGATCTCCATAGAAGCTATGTCGTTAGGGTTTACAAAATCGATGTTATCTGTAAAGATGCCATCCACTACGTACAAAGGATTTGTATTGCTGGTAGAGCCCACACCCCGAATGCGGATCGTAGGGGCGGCGCCTGCCTGGCCATTATTGGTAATCGTTACGCCGGAAGCTTTCCCCTGTATGGCATTGAGCGGATTGGCTACCGGCCGGTCTTCTATTTCTTCGCTTTTGATGGAGGTGATAGAGCCTGTTACATCACGTTTGCGCTGTGTACCATAACCTACTACTACCACTTCTTCCAGCAGCCCTACATCCTCCCCCAGCGTAACATTAATTTGGCTTTGGTTGCCTATCTGTATCTCCTGAGGGGCGTATCCTACAAAAGAGAAAACCAACACATCATCTTCGCTACCCTGCGGTAGCACCAGGCGGTAATTGCCATCCATATCGGTGGTTGTCCCAACCCCCGGACTACCTTTTACGGTAATGCTGACCCCCGGCAGGCTTCCTTCTTCATCAGAGGTAACTGTTCCAGTTATCACCCGCTCTTCCTGTGCCTGCGTTTCAGCAATTGTAGCCAAAAAGAAAAAGCAGAAAAATGACAGAGCAAGAAGCCATTTGTTCCTGACACCTGAGCTCGTAAAATTTTTCATCATAGTGAAATTTTGAATACCTAGTAAACTACCAAAAAGTCAAACAGTTATGGATATCAGGCGAAATCGCAAACGTTTGCAGAACCTTTAGTCTATAATAACTAACTGCAAAAAAAATGGCGGGGTAAAGTCCGGGATATTTTAGTAATACTGGGCTGAAATATGACTTTTAGTGCAGCTTTTTTGACGCTATAAAAACATCCATATGCTGGCTGCGGCCCTAAAAAAAGGCTTTTCTGCTTTTGCCGTCCCTTTATAATAACACTTAAGAGAAAAAATGGAGAGGTAGCTGTCAGGTAAACGGTTTTTTTAATATCACTGCAGCTCCTGCACAAGAGATAGATGCTTAGGCCTGAGGCTGCAACGGTGCTGGCTTCTGCTGTTTCGTGAGGGTGCTCGGGCAGCTTAATACCATTTCTTCCCAGTGAACGGGTTTCCCTTTTTTTCGCTGCTGCTGGTAGTCAATCACAAGCTGGGCTTTCTGCTTAAACCCCCAGATGGTATTTCTTCTTAAGTTTAGCAGGGCCGCCAATTCGTCCAGTGTGAAATGAGCATGCCCGTTAATTGTGATGTAACCGAGGTAAAATGCTTTCTCTATGGGAAACTTAACTCCGTGAAAGAGGGTATAGGCCGTTACCGACTCGCTTTTGCCACAACGGGTACACCTTTTGGCATATACCTTGTTACTTTCGGTACACTTAGTATTGCTACATTTTTTACAGTGGAAAGGTATCCCCTGCTTTAATTTGTCCAGGTACCGCAGGCAGGTCTTTTCATCTGGATATAACTTCTGAAATTCTGCATAATCAAGGTTTTTATTGAGCAGGCGGTCGTTAAGTTCTTTGCGAAGGCTGTTCTTGAGCTTCCAGTTGTCCAGATCCAGCATAGAGTTGATTTGGTGAATCTCCCTGGCCTGATCGGTAAGCTTCTGATTTGCTAATTCCAGCTTTTGGTTATTCTGCTGTAACTCCTGGGTACGTTCCAATACTTTTTGCTCAAGCTCCTGGTTTACTTTTTCCTTCAGGGCCATTTTTTCTGCAAGCTCTTTGTTCACCACCTCTTTCAGCGCCACATTCTGGGTCATCTGTTTTATAATTCTCCGCTGAGCCTTTTCTTTCTTGTCTTTTAAGATCCGCACCTGATCGGCCAGGGCAAAGGAGAGCAGCAGCATCTCAAGAAAAAAGCTAAAGCGCAGGCTATAGTTGAGCACAATGGAAAAGGGCAGTAAGCCCAGATTTGTCAGCACTTTCAGGACAAAACCCAGGAAAAGAATACTGTAGGCCGCTACAATAAACCTGGCCGGGCGATAGCCCTGCTGTAAGGCAAATATGCTTACCCCCAGCATAACCGACAGTGGTACAACTTCAACGAGCCCGTACTCGAAAAGCTGCGGATCCACAACAAGACAAATTAAAAAATAGAGGCTTCTGGCAATGATGGTGGTCCAGATAAGATTGTCGGCTATGGGAAAGCGGTGGCGGGTATTGATAAACTTCTGTGTAAAGCGTAGCGCCCACACCACCATGGAAAACTCGGCCACACCATACGCTATCTGGTTTAAGGCGGGCTGTGCCGGCCACAGGTACTGAAAGGCCAGCCCATCTATGCTCATAACATAAACAGCCAGCGAAACAAGGTAAGCCACATAGATCAGATACTTGCTTTCCCGAAAAGCTGTATACATTAAAGAATTGTACAGGCAAATAATCAGCACCATGCCATAAAAAATGCCGAACAGCAGGTATTCATTTAAGGCGTAGTAAACAAACCAGTTTAGGGACCTGAGCGCAATGCGAATATCTGCCGATCCCTGCGATTTTATTCTGAAATAATAAGTACGCTCCTGATTGGCGGAGTTATCCAGCATAAACTCAAAGTTCTTGTGCTGCAGCTGCCGCTCCTTAAATAACTGCCGGTCCCCTGCCTGATATAGGTGGTAGTAACCATACTGGTCTGGGATGTACGCCTGAATTTCATCGAGACGCTGGTCGTAAAATTCCAGCATCCATTTTTTTACACTTGCCGGATTATGACGGATCTGCATCTTTACCCAGTACACTGCTTCGTCATTAAAATCTTTCGATGTATAGCCGGGATTTAACTTGAAGCGTTGCTGGAAATCTGGCGCAGAAACTTCCTCCAGGCTTAGTTTATGGGTATAATCCTGATAATAGGCAAGCTTGCTCAATGGAAATATTTGCTGATCAAGGCTATCGTGAAGTACAACAGGCGCTTGTGCCTGTAAGGTAAAAGGTAGCGCAGCAACAGCAATAATTATAAAAAGTGAAAGTAGGTGCTTCATACACTGAATACTGAATTCATGTAATAGGTATAAAAATCTTGCGGCTGTCACAGCCCTTTGAAAAAGGACCGGGCCATTATGGCTTCTTATCTTGAAGTGAAATATAAGGCAGCCTGGATGATTTATGCTGTAGCAGGGAATGTAACGATGCGGGCAGTGGCAATTACCTGCAATGGTCCTGTGCGAGCAGCTTCATCATAAATGATAATGCATGGATAGTAAAAACATGCAAGTATCATCAATACTCTAATAATAATGATTTTAAATGCAAGACAGAAGCTTTCTGCTTTACAATTTTATTCAGTAATGCAGGACTGCTCAAAAGTAAGCGCCTGTACCTAAGGCAGTTTCCATCGCAGCATGCTGCTACTAACTATCTTTAGCAGGATTTTGATTACCACAAAAAAGCCCCACCTCCATGAGGTAGGGCTTCTTTTAAAATTATGGTTGAGGGGTTTCAATTTTTTGAGAATTCTGCAGGCTTCCCTGCTCAATCTCCTCTTCTTCGGGTTCTGTGAAAAACTTGCGCTGCATTAGCAGAATAATGGCTACCCCAATGAAGATAGCAGAATCGGCAATGTTGAATACGGGACGGAAAAATATAAAATACTGCCCCCCCCATACTGGAATCCACTCTGCCAATACGCCTTCGTAAAGCGGGAAATACAACATATCAATTACCTGGCCATGGAACCAGGGTGTAGGGGCATCAGGTACAACATTGTTTTCCAGGAATACACCATAAAAAATGCTATCAACAAGGTTACCCACAGCACCACCTAAGATAAGTGACATGCACCAGATAAAACCCTGGTGGGCTTTTCGCTCAATAAGCTGTATAATGTAATAGGCAATACCGATGGTGGCCAGCAAACGAAAAATTGTTAGCAGCAGTTTGCCCCACTCCCAATCCAGCTTTATGCCAAAGGCCATGCCGGGGTTAAGCAGGTAATGCAGCCTAAACCATTCTCCCAGTACATAAATTTCGCCCGTCATGCCGGGTTCCATATTAAAATGGACCAGCAACTTTACCGCCTGGTCTATGGCAATTACCACCAGCGCCCCTAAAAAAAACTTCAAATATTTCACGCTAATTCTATTGCTCTTGCTGCTTTTTGCTTAACAAAAAAAGTAACGCTAAAATTACAGGAATAATACTCATTTGCCAACCTATGTCCGATACTAAAAAAATAAGGGTCTTTGCCACCTCGGAAGATGCAAACAAGGCAGTACCACCTGGCACCTTACGGAAACTAAGAATTGGCGACCTTTCGCTTTGCCTGGCCAATACACCCGAGGGGTTTAAGGCTATCGCCGATGCCTGCCCACACCAGGGTGCATCGCTGAGTGGTGGCAGGCTTAATCCACGCATGCAGGTAATTTGTCCGTTGCACCAGTACAGTTTTTCTTTGCTTACAGGCCAGGAGGGCAGCAATAGAACTGCTGCCGTAGAAATTTATAGGGTAGAAACCGCCGAAGAGGGTATCTTTGTGCACCTGCCAGCATAAAAAAACCGGCGTATAACGCCGGCTTATATAACACCTGTTTAACAAAGCTCTGATAAGAAATGCGGCAGTGGTTCCGTTTCTAGCTTTACGTACCCATGGCTCCTAAGTTTATGCATGATATAACTGTTACAATTGAAAAGGTCCCCTGTACATCAATTTTCACGCGTTTTACTTTTGCCTTCCTATTTTTTATTTGTCTGCTACAACCAGCTAGCCTGTTTGGGCAGGAAGCTGTAGCACAAGAACAGTCGCTGCTTTGGAAAATCACTGGTGGCGGGCTCAGGCAGCCCTCCTATTTGTATGGAACCATTCATGCCATATGCGTGGATGACATGGAAATAAGTGGCCCCATGCAGCTTGCCCTGCAAAACAGCAAGCAGCTGGCATTAGAAGTAAACATATCTAATACAGCCGAGCTAAAAGAAATGCAGGCGGGTATGCAAATGGAAACCCCCCACAAATTAAGTGATTATCTTTCTACCAGTGAATACGCCCTGGTAGAGCGTTTTTACCTTGATACCCTCGGGGTGGCCCTGCAGCAGTTACAGACATTAAAGCCCTTTTTTATAAGCTCGCTGCTGTATACAAAATTATTGGATTGCACCATTCTCTCTTATGAGATGCAGCTTGCACGCATCATGGGCATGCAGCGTAAACCTGTGGTAGGCTTAGAGGAGGCCCAGGACCAGGTGAAGGCACTCGACGCCATCCCTTACCAGGAACAGGCCAAGCTATTATTCGAAGCGGTTAGAAATTACGACGAGCTGAAGGCCGATTACTGGAACATGGTGGTGAGCTATAAGAACCAGGATCTGGAAACGTTATTTTATATCGTTCGGCAGGTAAGCCTGGGTATGCAGCAATATGAAAAGCTGCTGCTCCATGATCGCAATCGTCGCTGGATGCCCACCCTGGAATCTCTTGCCCGCAATAAACCAACGTTTTTTGCTGTGGGTGCGGCGCATCTTCCCGGAGAAGAAGGACTGATTAATCTTCTTAAGCGCAGAGGCTATACCGTAGAACCGGTTGCCTATTAGTCTTTTTGCAAGCCTAGTGATTGATTGGTGTTTGCTTCTAACAGCATCAATTGAGCATATGGCTTTGGTTGGGTCCAGGCAAGGTAGATTTTGTCTTGAATGCTTACCAGCTGCGGAAACCCACTTTGGCGGCTGCTGAGGCTGTCTGCCAATACCTGCACTTTGCCCTGCTTACCTTGTGTGGAAATCTGGCGGATGACCAGCTGACCTTCCTTGTTGAGCCAGCTTAAGAGTGCATTGCCGCTTTTAAGCAGCTGAATGCCTACCCGGCCCATGGGCTGCAGGCTGTCTGCTATCGAAACAGGGCTCCAGCTATTGCCGGCATCATTGCTAAAACGCACATTTACCTTGTTTTTACCACCTGCGCCAGTAAACCAGGCTACAGCTACCAGATCACCGCTGGCAGCAGCTGCCGGGCCATTTACCGGGCATGCGTTTATCTCCCATCCATCCTCGTGCAGGGGCAGTGGTTTTGACCATTCTCCATTTTGCAAACGCACATAAGAAATATCGCGTACTTCCTGTTCGCTGCGGTCTCTGTAGAATGCCAGAGCGCCACCATTGGCTGTGGCCACCAAAGCTGTATTACAGCAGTCGCAGGTGCGTCCGTCCAGCTCCTGTGGCGGCAGTAAAGTGCCACTATCAGACGAAATAGCACGAAAAAGTAAGCTCATCTCACCGCCGCCGCCATGTCCATGCCCATTTTCGGCACCTGCATACTTGTTTCCATCTAACCAAATAGTTGCCAGTTGCCCATCTGTTAATTGTGCCGCGCTCACAAAGCCATGTTCGGTTGCAGAGCTGTCGCTATGCAGCCGCTGCGCGCCTTTTGCGGGCTGCTTGAGCATCACATGATAGGCATAAGGCATTGTAGCATCAACCACCTGCAGGTAAGCAATGCCGGGGTGGTCGCTTTGTTGCTGTAACAGGTGCGGATAGTCTGCCCAGTTAACCATAAGTTGTTTGCCAGCCGTAACTAGCTTTGGCTCCTGCCACTTTCCTGTTTTTACTGATAGGGCCGCCATCCAGAGCGATGCAGAATCAGGTGTATCCTGAACCATCCAGCTCATCCAAAGCAGCCCTTTTGCTCTGTCTGCCAGCAGGTGAGGGTAACGTGCAAAACTGTCGGCAGGTGAGGAAACAGGCTTAAAACTAAAGCGTTCTACAGCATGTAAGTGCTCTTTCTGCCCGTTTCCACAACTTGCTAACAGTGCTACTCCGATCAGGCATAAAAACAGGTGATTTCGCATAAGTTTTAGTTCCTCCTAGACTATAGGCAGCATTTACCATGGGATATTATTTTACCTGCTGCCGGCGCTCTTAAAAGTAGATGCCTTTACATGCTGGTAAATGCAGGCGTATAAAACTGTTATTTAGTAACCATTCAGGGATATTTTATATAGCTGCAATTACTGCCCTACCAGAAAAACAGCATTGGCAAAAAACAGCTTGCCACTATGCCAGAATGCTCTGAAAAGAGGGTTATCCACCATATAAATGATTTCACCCTCTCCCTTTTCTTCTATACCAAAAACAAGTGTATTGGTTAACTTTTCTTTTGCTTCTTTGCCTACAAAGCCGCTTACCAGCGCATTATCAGACTGGATGGTACCAACGTTCCAGCCACCCTTTAAGTAATCGAAGCTATCCGCATCTGTCTTTAAGCTGAAATATTCATCTGCATACCCAAAGGCCAATGGGTGTGTGTTATCCAGTTTTACACGGTAGATGCTGCCTGCATTGTAGCCACTAATGGCTTCCCGTTCGCGGCTGGCATACGTGCGCAGGCGATCCTGCTTATTTTCTTCTTTTGCTTCCTCTTTTTCGGCTTCTGTTTTCTTTCGCTCTAACGCCAGGCCTTCTTTGCCTGCAAAACTGGCCATGGCATCATCCATAAGAATAAGCTTACCGCCTGCTCTTACCCAATCGATCAATTTCAATTGCACCTCTTCGGTAAGCATACCAGTATAGGAACCGCTGGGCAATATCAGCACATCGAATTTCTGAAGATCGGTACGTGGGAGATAATTGGTACCTAACACTGTAGCCGGATAGCCCAGCTGCTGATCGAAGAAATGCCAGACTTCACCAAAAGCAAGGGAAGAGGTTCCCTCCCCAGACAGAACAGCAACTTTGGGCTTGCTGATATTACGTACGCTGGAAGACCCAAAATCTTTTCCCTCTGCTACAAAGCCAGTTTGTACAGGCTGCAGCGGGCGCTCCCAATTTCGTGCCGATTCCTGCACTAGATAATCGAAGCGATCTCCCAGGTGCTGATTGCCTGCCCTGGTAATGATAAGTGATCCTCTGCCATACTGCCGGCCATTGGTGGTGAATGGCTCCAGGCTATAGCGCACCTTTACTTCCTGCTGCAGGAGTTCTGCCAAAAACCGGCTGTCGTCCAAGCTCTCCCAGGGGAGTACATAGGCATAAGGCTTCTCTTCTCCCCCATTAAGCACATAAGAAGCCTTTTCTGCTGCTGCTCGGGTTGGTATAGCTTCTGTAGCAGCAAACGCTTCTACACCGAACACATAAGGCAGCGACCAGGCCGTGATATCGTAAGTAAGGGAATCGCTTACCTGGGTGGTTGGGTCCATTAATACCTGAACCAATACTGCTTTTGGCTGCCTGGCCGAGATAACCAGGTCTCCTGCATTGGTGCGAAAGTTGCTTTGTCGCCCATCGGTATAGCTCCAGCCACTATAGGTCCGGTTTCCGCTTGCTTCGCTGTATTGAATCTGGTGCAGGTCCAGGAAATCGCGCAGCGCCTGGTGCTTTTGTGGCGCCTGCTGGGCAGAAACAACATAACTGAGATAGCTGCCCGGCGGGTTTTTGCTGGTGGTGCTAAAAAAAGTCTGGAAATTGCGCACTACCTGCTCGTAATTATTGGCAGTTGCTTCTATGGTAGAGAGACTCGTGGTGTAGTGGTGCAGAATACGGTCGCTCAGCGTGAGGGTATCATTTTCGTCTGTAAGTACGGCCAGCCCTGCTCTACCGGAACCGCCCTGCTCGTACGTCATGCCAATGGCACCATTAAAGGTAGGATACGTATCGCCATAGCTGGGATAAAGAAGGTCAAACACCTCCCGGGTAAAATACAACCAGCCTTCTTCATCGAAGTAACGGGAATTGTTTAAGCCAATGGTAGTTTGGAACTCACGTTGCCAGGGAGTAATATACTGGTGGTAGGGCTCTGCTGCAGGTGCAAAATAATAGGGTTCGTTCACACCCTGCTCGTGAAAATCTGCATGAACATGAGGCAGCCACTGATTGTACACCCGCATGCGCTGGCGGCTTTCGCGTTGCGTTTGCCAGGCCCAGTCACGGTTAAGGTCAAAGAGATAATGGTTCGCACGGCCGCCAGGCCAGGGTTCCTGATGTTCTCTGGCTTCTGGCGTAATATCATAGTGTTCACCCACCACAGCGTTATACCAGTTCACATAACGGTCCCTGCCATCCGGATTTACAGCAGGGTCTATGATAACGACTACATTTTGCAGCCACTCCTCAATATTTTCATTTTTTGGTTGAACCAGCGAATGCAGTACAGCCATGGCTGCTTCGGTACTTACTGCCTCGTTACCATGCACGTTGTAGCTGAGCCAAACCAGGGATACTGCTGGTTCTGTTGCTGGCGCAGTAGCTTTCAGGCTGTCTGGGAGCAGGCCAGCCTGGCGCAGGTTATTAAGCCGAATATTCTCTAAACGCGCCAGGTTTTGGGGACTGCTGATAAATGCCAGCACCAGCGGACGCTGTTCGTAGGTGGTGCCATAATGCTGCAGCTGCACTTTTTCGCTTTGGGCTGCTATGTATTCGAAATACTGAACTACCCGGTAGTGCGGCGTAAAGCGTGTACCCAGGGTATAACCTAAAAATTCATCGGGATTTTTAACACTTTGTTGTGCCAGTACAGGACCTATCCCAATCAATCCCAAAAGACATAAAGTAAAAATTTTTCTCATAAAATTCTATCAGACTGCAAAAGCTAAAGCTATTTATATGTTAATGCAATTTCTAAATTAAGGCTTATTCCAAGCCTACCATGCTTTGAATAAAAACAGGTGATGCCCTTCTGGCGATTCCAGGATAGCTTCCTCTGGCTTACCTTCTGCTGTTGCCGGCAACATATAAGCAAAATGAAAGCCCTGCTGTTGTAAATTTGCCAGCCGTTGACCGGCATCTGTATTAAACCACGTAAGGGCCGGGCTCCTGAATGGGTGTGGACAGCTACCCTTTTGGTACAGACCAATTTTCAGTAATTGATTGCTCATGGTTAGCCACGTAGATAAATCACCCGCTGGTAGTATTTTCTTAAACCCTGCTAATTCCCAAAAATGCCGGCAGGCGTTCATATCTTCTACTTCCAGACTTATTTCGTAAAAGCTGCCGCAAAGGCTTTGCTCCATCGCCTGCACCTTTGCAGCACTGCTTTGTTTCCGGTGAATCCAGTACAGCGCAGTACCGTCGGGGGCAATCAACTGTATTTTAGTGTCTTGTATTGCTGTTTGAATGCCTGTTTGCTGCAGTGCCGTAGCCAGTTTATCCAGCGGCTGTTCGGTAACCAACACTATGCCAGTGCGTATACCCTCAGTAGTACTAAGCTGTACCTGAAGATTTTCTTCTGCAAAGAGTCTGGAGTCTTCCAATAGTGGCTCATAGCTTTCCGTGAAACCCAGCGCTAAAAAAAACGCTGCATTTTGCGGGCTGTTTTGTACTGAAAGGTTAATGGCAAAAGACTGTGCTTGCGGCATTGAAACTAAAAAATTGGTTTAGCTGAAGTTAAATATATTTATCTGGCAAATTATTTACTTAATCTTACAGCATACAAAATACCAATCAAAAATCTGATTCTAAAAATGATAAGTTCTTTCAAAATTTCATTTGTGTAATATTTATTTTGTTTTTCGTATTTTTTTTTGAACTTTACGAACAGAAGGAAATGTGAACATACTTACTTTTAGGTAAATTTGCTCTTGGCACGGTTGTTAAGGTATTATAGACGGATAGCAGGATTAGACTTGATGGTTCCCAAATTGGTGAAAATGATGTGGTTTCGACCTATTGCTTTAGGAATGGTACTTGTGCTATTTTCTTTAACCGTCTCTGCCCAAAAATTGTACCCCATGCGCAAATTAGACAAATGGGGATATATCGATGAACAGGGCAAGTGGCTTATCAAACCCCAGTATCAGATGGCGCTTGACTTTCATGATGGGCTGGCAATGGTAAAAGACACTTACCAGGGAGGCGAGGTGTGGGACTTTATCAATGATAAAGGACAAAAGGTTATCCAGTCAGAATATTTTGGCTTTGGTACTTTCTTAAAATTATACGACTACAAAGTAACCATTCAGCCACAAGACCATTTTTCAGAAGGCCTTATACCTGTTTCTGTACAGATACTGGATCCTACCTATGAAGGTGGGAACATCAGCGGTTTTGTGAACAAAGAAGGGCAGCTGGAAATTTACGGTTATTACGACCGGGTCTATAACTTTTCTGATGGCCTGGCCCGGGTAGAAAGAGAGGGCAAGATTGGTTACATCAACCGCAATGGCGATTTTGCAATACCCCCTATTTTTAGTGCCGGCGGATCCTTTGTAAACGGACTGGCTCCAGTTATGGAAACTGCCAGTGGCAAATGGGGGTTTGTTAACAAGAAGGGCCAATTTGTAATCCAGCCCCAGTATAGCAAGGCCAGAAGTTTTTCCGCAGGTCTGGCAGCTGTCTGGAAAGATTTCAAATGGGGGTATATTAAACCGGATGGCTCCATCGCTGTGCCACTGCAATATCGTTCAGCAGATTCTTTCTCCAGTGGCTATGCCTTTGTAACCACAGAAGACGATGCCTTTTTTATCAACGAGCAGGGTAGCCGCATGTTCGACAAAAGCTTATACGAGAAGCTTTGCCATACCCGTGCTTTTATCAATGGCGCAGCCCTTATGTCTGTCTCCCCTGAAAATAGGCTCTGCAACACATACAAACT
>JASLAE010000149.1 GCA_030147305.1 Cesiribacter sp. | reverse complement strand
GTTCAAGACTTTGCTGGTCAACAATTCTTCCAGCCAGATAGCAGTCACAGTCAGTACTACAATCTGGCTCCTGCTGCATTTGAGCGGCTGCAGGTAAGCTTAAAATCACAAACAAACACCCTGCCAGGCTATGTATTAGCTTATGGCGCTGCAGCATCAGCAGCGCTCTGGCTGCGGCCTGATAGGTTTCGTTAAAAAAGGTGATCAAATTAAAACAGTCGCAAAACATTGCGTTTGAATTTCTGCTTCAGTCAAGTTTTGAGGACTGTGGCTAAAGATAAGGAAAAAATATTGATCAATGCAACAATGATGCATAAGCCCCAGCGCAACAAGCATAACGCTTAGTTTAATTTATAGTATATGCTAAAAAACATTTAGCACAATAAAGTTTAGAATTGTTGGGCAATAATCAGTTATTGCGGGGCATGCACTCAGAACAGATACCTTCTATCAGCAATTTAGCTTCTCCAAAGACATAGCCCTGGGGTAGTTTTACTGCCGGGATACTCACTTCCGGAAGACATAAAGTTCTGGAACAGTTGGAGCAACGGAAATGAACGTGTTCATCGTGGTGCTGGTGCTCCGAGCAACCCATGCCGCAAAGTGCAAATCGGGTAGTGCCGGAGTCATCCAGCACTTTGTGTAACAGGCCGCTTGCTTCAAAAGAGCGTAAAATGCGGTAAAGGGTAATTCTATCGAACTGAGAAGGGAGTAGCTTTTCCAGTTCGGCCTGGGTAAGGGCAGTATCATGCTCGCGAAAGAGGTGCAAAACCTCTCCTCTTTGCCGGGTATACCGAAGGCCAGTACCGCGCAACATGTCTTTTAATTTAGCTTCTTCCACGACAGCCTGCTTATGCTTATGCTATTGCAAAAATACAAAAGACTGCAGGCATTTCCAGCAATTTTCACAAAAAGGAATCTCAGCCATTGGTTAATCCTAAATAAAGAGTGTTTCTCGTATCTCATTCACATCTGCCAGTACTATTTTTACAGCCTTATGCAACAGAAAACGATTACTCAATTACCCATATTTGATCTTCACTGCGATTTGCTGGCGTACCTGCTTGCGGTACCTGGAGCCGACCCTTCAGGTATTAATGACATTGGGGCTTCTATTCCCTACCTGCAGCAGGGGGGCGTAAAGCTGCAGGTAATGGCTATTTATTCAGACGTAAGCCCGGGGAGCAGTAAAAGGGCATCAGCACAGGCAGGCCACTATGTTCAGCTGTTAAAGGATTATGCAGATTATCTGCTTTCGATACGGAGTAAAGATGATTTGCAGCAGCTGGTAACCGGCAGCAAAATAGGCACCATTGTAGCCATTGAGAATGCAGCCGGACTTTGCGAGGAAGAAGAACCACTGGATAAGACATTTGAAAGGCTGGATGCCCTGGAGCAAAAGGTTGGCCGCATTATTTACCTGGGCATTACGCACCACACCGAGAATCGCTTTGGCGGCGGCAACTATAGTGATGCAGGCCTGAAAGAAGATGGTAAAGCATTGCTGGACTATCTGGATGGTAGAAATATAGCCATTGACCTTGCGCATACCAGCGATGCCCTGGCTATGGGAATTTTCAATTATACTGCACAACGTAATTTAAAGATACCCCTATTGGCCAGCCACTCTAATTTTAGGGGTGTATTGGACCACAAACGTAATTTGCCCAATGAATTCGTGCAGGAACTAATCAGGCGCAGGGGACTGATTGGTATTAACTTTCTGCGGGCGTATGTAAATAACGAAAGGCCCGATGCGCTGCTGGACCACTTTATCTATGGACTTGAGCATGGAGCAGAAGATCTGCTTTGCTTTGGTGCAGACTTCTTTTATACAAAAGATTTTCCTGATAAGAGCCGATTTCCCTTTTACTTCTCCGAGCATGAGAACGCCGGTAAGTATCCTATGATCTTGGCGCAACTGGCAGAAAGGGGCTTGAACCAGGCACAGTTGCGGAAGATCAGCCATGCAAATGCCTACGATTTTCTGAACAGACTTTTACCCAATGCGTGAAGGTAGACAAAAGAACATTGCTTTGCCTGCCGGTGGTAAAACGTATGTTTGAATACTTCGCAAGGTCGGTCTACATTTATCTGGCAGCAGGGGTAATTAAAATAGCATAGAGTAACACAAAAAAAGCCGTTTGCAGCAATGCAACGGCTTTTTTAGCTAACAAAGAGGTGTTAGTGTGTGAAGAGAGGATTAAGCGCCGGCAACCCGGTGCTGATGCCCTGTAACCAGTGTAGCTGTAGAAGCAGACTGCGGTTCCAGTTTAGCAACTTTAAATACTTTTCTGGATTTCAAATCGCAATAGGCACAGTTATAATGTTTGATGAGCTCACCTTCCTGATTAACAGTTGGGGCTACTATCAGTTCTTCGAACTTAACTTTAAAGGTTTGATAATTACACTCCGGGCACTGCAGGGCATGCAGGTGACCATCGTATTTCTCGATGCGCTTAAAGCCGGTAGCCTCATCTATCCAGACATCATAATCAATAGCATGCAGGTCTTCTTCTGCTTGCATGCCTGCCTCCAGATGAACGTCTTCTTCTTCCTCGCTCAGCAGTTTCATGATATTGCCGGTGCTGGGATTAATGCGTGGAGAATAGCGTAGTTTCTGCAGACGCTTTTCAATGAAGAAAGGATAGTAAAAGAGCAACAGGTTCTGAACAATTACCCCCAGGATGGTAGCAAAAGCCAGACTTACAAAAGTGCGCACAAATAACCAGATGGGTTCGGCTTCAAAGGCAAAGGTGTTGGCATAAATAGCTGCTGCTACAACCAGCGCAATTGCGCTGTACCATAGCATGTTAATTTCGTTGCGAATGATAAAATCATACTTATCCTTTTTCTCATTCAGGAAAGCCAGGCGTACCACATAGTATAGTAATATAGCCAATCCTATACCAGCTACGACCATGGCCAGCGGCTGTCCAATTTCATACCAGGTTTGTAAAGCTGTTTCCATATCGATAGAATTTTAAGTTGTTAGTAATGTTGTCAGAGGTTGATAAGCTGTTATTTGTGTAGAATTAATACACAAGTACTATTTTGATTATATATACTCGATCTGGAAGAAAAGTAACCGCGAAAATTTGAATTATTTTAAAATATTTTTTATCTAAGGAAGATTATCCCTTTAGAAACGCCTGAAGCAGGATGTAAGATTTTTGCCGCTATGTGAAAAAAAACAAAAAAGCTGCCCCGGAGCAGCTCTTTTTATTGAAAAAAGATTAACCAATTAAAGATTGTTCTTCACGAAATCAGTGATCATTTGAAACAGATGAAGGCTGGTGTTGCCTCCCCTAATGCCATGATTGCGGTTAGGGTAGTAGAAAGACTGGAACTGTTTGCCAGAGGCAATAAGTGCATCCTGTAAGGCAATGGCATTCTGGAAGTGCACATTGTCATCACCAGTGCCATGAACAAGCAGAAAGTCTCCTTCTAATTTAGCGGCGTGCGTAATGGGAGAGTAAGCATCATAACCCTCTGCGTTTTCCTGCGGAGTTTTTAAATAGCGTTCTGCGTAAATAGTATCATAGAAGCGCCAGCTGGTAACAGGTGCTACCGCTATGCCCAGCTTAAATACATCGCTGTTGGTAAAAGTGGCCAGCGAAGCCATATATCCGCCGTAGCTCCAGCCCCAGATGCCAATGCGTTCACTGTCAACATAGGGCATTGTTGCTAAATAGCTAGCTGCATGCACCTGGTCCTCTACCTCAAGTTTTCCTAATTGAGCGTAAGTAAGATGCTTGAATGCCCGTCCGCGAGCACCAGTACCGCGGTTATCTACCGATACAACCAGATAACCCTGATCGGCCAGATAGCTGTGCCACACCTCACGCGTAGTACTGAAATTGTTTAAAACAGTTTGAGAGCCGGGGCCTCCATAAACATAAATCAGCACAGGATACTTTTTGGTTGCATCAAAGTCGGTAGGGCGAATCATATACCCATTTAGTTTGGTGCCATCCGGGCTGGTGAAATCAAAAAACTCTTTTGTATTAAGGGTATAGGTCTCCAGTTTTTGACGCAGCGCAGCATTATCCTCCAGGGTTTTTACCAGTTCACCTTCTGGAGCACGGTGCAGAGTTACAGTCAGTGGTTCGGTGGCAGAAGAATGGGATTGTATATAAAAACTGAAATCCGGATTCATGTTAATGCTGACAACACCTGGTTCATTCGTCAGCTTGCGCTTGTTTTTTCCTTTCAGGTTTATGCTGTAAAACTGACGCTCCAGGGGAGAATCTTCTGTAGAAAGGAAATATACTAAGTTGCGTTTTTCATCTACCCCTATGAGTTCGCTAACCTCCCAGGCGCCACTCGTAATCTGGCGAACAAGCTCTCCATCCATTTTATGATGATATACATGCTTGAAGCTGTCCTGCTCACTGGTGCGCAGAAAGCCTTTGCCATCTTTCAGGTAAATAAGCTTGTCATTATAGTCCAGGTCTACATATGTGTCGGCTTTTTCGGTAATTACAGTATTAGCCTGGCCGGTAGCCGCATCTGCATGTAACAGCTCCAGCTGATTCTGCAAGCGATTCATGCGGATGTAAGCCAGCAGGTCTGGGTTGGCTGTCCAGTAAATGCGTGGCAGGTAGATGTTCTGCTCTTCACCTGTTTGCATTTGCACCACCTTTTTGTCTGCCAGGTGGTAGACCAGGATGTTTACCACAGAATTCTTTTCGCCAGCTTTGGGATATTTGAATTTATAATCTTCAGGATAAAGCTCACCATCGCTTACTTTCCCCCACTTTTGCATGTTATACTCTGGTACCTGGCTTTCGTCGAAGCGATAGAAAGCAATTTTGCGGCTGTCTGGCGACCAGAAAAAGCCTTTGGCAAAGGAAAATTCCTCTTCATATACCCAGTCGGCACTGCCGTAGATGATTTCGTTAAAACGGCCATCTGTGGTAATGGCCACCTCCTGCATATCGGAAAGGTTTTTATAGTAGAGGTTGTTGTTGCGTACATAAGCCACTTTGCTGCCATCAGGCGAAAAAGTGGCATACATTTGTTTTTCTCCTTCTGCAAGAGGCTGTAATTCGCCAGTTTTAAGATCGTAGAGGTAGAAGTAAGCTTTGCTGGAACGGCGGTAAACACTTTCTTCTTCAGTGGTTAGCAGGGCTTTGGTTTCATCTGCGCTGAGGCTATAGTCGGAGAAGCGAAAGGTGCCGTTCGTACCGTTGTTTGCCAGGCGGCTTCCATCTACCAGTGTGGCTACAGATTCGCCCGTGGTAATATCGTATTTAAGAAGGCTTTGTGTATTGGTTGCGGAATCTTCGGCAAGGGAGGTATAATAGCGGCCATCGTTCATCCAGTTGATGCCACGCACATACCGCTGATTGAAGATGTTACCTTCAAAGATCTCCTCCAGAGTGGGTGATTTTTTCTCCTGTGCATGGCTAGCAGAAGCGGCCAGTAACAGGAGCATCCCTAGCCCAAGCAGGCTGATTCTTATTTTATCCATCATCTGATTTATAACTGGGTTTTTATATAGCGCTCAAATATAACGATTCAGCTGTAGTGATAGGTACGTGGCAGGTAAACTGCAGTAGAATTAGCGTTTTTATTAAATATCGGCTTAAGAAAAGCTTCGGCATAGAGGCCAAACGATCAGCACAACCATTAGATTTAATTGGGGGTAATTTTTTATTTAACACTTTGCCTCTGCCGGTTCCAGAACACCCCTGAAAGTTCGTCGGTGCCAGGGCGTATGACCATAACTTTTCAATGCGCGTTTATGGTCCGGGGTTGGATAGCCCATGTTGTGTTCCCAGCCATAAGCAGGGTATTCCAATGCTAATTGTTTCATCAGTTCATCACGTTGAGTTTTTGCAAGCACCGAGGCTGCTGCGATAGAAGCATACTTGCTATCGCCCTTTACAACACACAGGTGAGGTATAAAGGGATAAGGCTTAAAACGATTCCCGTCAACCAGAAGCAGACCGGGGGCTATCTGAAGCTGAGCTACTGCCCTGTGCATGGCCAGTACGCTTGCCCAAAGAATGTTATACTGTTCTATTTCTGTAGGGCTGCAACTGGCAATGGCCCAGGCCAGGGCTTCAGTTTTGATGATGGGTACCAATGTCTCCCGCTGCTGTTGGGTAAGCTGTTTTGAATCGTTCAGGAGCGGATGATAAAAGGCATGAGGTAATATAACGGCTGCGGCTACCACAGGGCCTGCTAAACAGCCACGCCCGGCTTCATCGCAACCAGCTTCAGGTACCAGGGTTTGATAGTATGAAAGGAGCAATTTTTTACTGAGTTTACAGATTACATCAGGAATTTGATTGCTGTACTGCTGAGTGTCTCTTCAAAAAGTTTTTAGTTTATGCTGTACCACAATTTAAAATCAAGATAATAAAAAAAGAAGCAGTCCGCATAGCATGCACTGCTACCGACTGCTTCCTTCAGGATATAAGATAAGTAGTATTGCCCAAAAAGGCAAACTAACCTTACATAGTTTCTACTTTCTCTTCATTTTCTTTTTTCATGGTAACGCCAGTTTCTTTCTGGATAGCGTCCATGTATTTTTCACGGGCATCCTCCATCGTTTTATTAGCGTCTTTAATCTTCTCAGAAGCACTCTCGTGGTTACCAGCATCATAGTTCTGGCGTGCCTGCTGAATCTTGTTCTTGGCTGCATCTACCTTGCTTTTTGCTTCTTTCAGCGTGTTCTGCGCTGAACGGCTCAGACGACCTTCCGGATTGTAGGTTCCTGTTTCCACGTTGCTGATATCAGCATAAATCCTGTTCAGGTTCTGATCTATCTGATCGAGGTTGCCTCTTACAGATTCTGCTTCTGGCTTAATGCTGTTCTCATCTACAGTCCAGTAGCTTATGCGCTCATTTTCTTCGCTCATTACTTTTTGTACGCGCTGCTCTTCTGCACGTGCTTTATCTTCTTCGCTGGAGTTCTCGTCAATTACAATTGTTTCTTCAGCTTCTTTAGCCTTTGCTTCAGTTCCAGAAGTAGTAACTTCATTGGAAGTACGGTCTATCTCCATCTCATCAGTCTGAACACCTTGGCCGCTGGTGCTTATATAGTCTGTATCCCCTGGTTTTGTTCCTTCACTTTTATTATCACTTTCGCTACAAGCGGCCAGCATGGTTGCGGCCATAAAAATCATTATACTTAGCTTTTTCATAATTTAAAAAATTAATGTTTGTCGGCATATGCATCTTATCATGCCGTAACGAAAGGTTTTACGGCTGTATGAGCCAAAGGTTTAGCCTTATTTTAAAAAGCAGGCGATGTCAAACCTGTATTATTCCTTCTGCGTATATAAGTTCCCCATCCCGGATAGATTATATTTTTTGAACTGTTTAAGAAACTGAATTTTTTACCAATGAAAACTACTACAATTGCAGAGAACCAAAGCTTCTCCACCTATCTTAAAAACTGGTGTGCCGAACAAAAGCCCTGTAAGATTGCCTACCGTCAGAACAATGGCGAGACCATTCATGTGTCTTCTACCATTGTAGATTTGTTTAGCTGGCAAGGCAAAGACTACCTGCTGATGGAGAAAGGCCAGCTTATTTCGCTGGAACGGCTGTTGAGCGTAAACGACACGGCCGCTACAGTCGTTAGCACAGGCATTATAGATGCTTAAATAATTTTTAAACCCAATTGGCAGAATAAGTGCATTGCTTTTTTAGCAGCGCTCATCCTGATAATTTTTTATACTAAATATAAGGCTGGAGAATTAGCGAGCTGAAAAGAGCAGGGTGCACAGCCATTGATTGGCTGGTTTTTCACAGCAGGCAGGGCAGTCCTGCAGCATCCAGATACAGTCTATGAAATCGGTAAGCATGTGCCAGAGCAGGCCAAGCGCTACGATGCGGACTGTCTGATTTGGGATGAGCAACAGCAAAAAGTAACCCACAATGGCTGGCCAGGTATGCAGCGGGTGGTGGCCTATGCTACAGCGGGTTGCATCGAAAATTGGATTGCTGAACAGATGGTCCAGGTCTACGAGCATGGTAAGCACCAGCAGCAGCCAAGCCTTAACCCAAATAGGTCTGAAAAGCAGCCAGGCCAATAAGCCAGGTGCCAGAAAATGCATGCTATAATGGAAAAATGCCTGAGCCAATCCTGCTGTTTTATGCCGAAAGGTATAAGATTCCTCTTAATTTTGCGGCCATGAATCTTGAAAAATCCTACGATCCAAATCATAATCCCTGGACTACGCTCAGTAGCAAGCTTATTTATGACAACCCCTGGATTCGCGTACGCGAAGACCAGGTACTAAATCCATCTGGCAATCCAGGCATCTATGGGGTGGTGAGCATGCGCAACTGGGCGCTTGGTATTATTCCGCTGGATGCAGACAATAATACCTGGCTGGTGGGGCAATATCGCTATACTTTAAATGAATGGTTCTGGGAAATACCGATGGGCGGCGGGCCTAAAGAAAAAGATATCCTGGATTCTGCAAAAAGAGAGCTAAAGGAAGAAACCGGCTATACGGCAGCCCGCTGGACCAATATCATGCGTATTCATACCTCTAATTCTGTGACGGACGAAGAAGGATATGTGTACCTGGCCGAAGACCTGACACCAGGAGAGGAGGAACCCGAAGATACCGAACAACTGGTGGTGAAGAAGTTACCACTCAAAGAAGCCATCGAATGGGTAATGGAAGGCAAAATTACGGATAGTATTTCTGTGGCTGGCTTGCTGAAGGTAGCGCGGATGAAAGGCTTATGAGCACATTAGCCACTGAAGCGGCCACCAGGGCTACCTCCTGGAAGTGGCAGGCCCGGCGTTTGCTGCAGATTGCATTTCCGGTAATGCTTAGCTATCTGGGGCATGTATTGGTAGGTACTGCAGATAGTATGATGGTGGGGCAATTGGGTAAGGTGCCGCTTGCTGCCGTGTCGTTGGGCAATAGCATTGTGGTGCTGCCGCTGATGTTTGGATTGGGCCTTAGTTATGGGCTTACCCCTTTGGTAGCAGCTGCCGATGGCAGGGGCAATAAACGGCGTATTGCTAATTTGCTACAGCACAGCCTGCTGGTTAATTTGCTGGCAAGTCTTGGTCTGGTTGGCCTTACACTCCTGGTGCTGCCCTTTCTGGACGATATGAATCAGCCGCCTGCGGTTGTGGCCATTGCCGGACCTTATCTGGCAATTGTGGCTGGCTCGTTAATTCCGCTGATGATCTTCCAGGGTTTTAAGCAATTTGCCGAGGGCCTGGGCTTTACGCGGCAGGCCATGTTCATAACGCTGGGAGCTAATGGCATCAATGTGTTTTTTAACTGGATCCTGATTTACGGGAAATGGGGTTTCCCCGCCATGGGGCTGGAGGGTGCAGGCTGGGCCACGCTTTTTTCGCGGGTCATGATGGTAATAGCCATGGCTTATTACTGCGCGCGCAGCCCGCTTTTTCATGCTTACAGAGAATACTTTGCCCTAAGGCGGTTTAAAAGAAAAATATCCATCAAGCTGGTAAAGCTGGGTGTGCCTATGGGGATGCAGTTTATTTTTGAAGTGGGTGCCTTTAGCGGTGCTGTGATCATGGCCGGCTGGATCAGCGATACGGCCCAGGCTGCGCACCAGATAGCGATTAACCTGGCAGCCATGAGCTATATGATTGCCTCGGGCCTGAGTGCTGCCGCTACTGTGCAGGTAGGGAATTTATTAGGCAGAAATGATATAGCCGGTCTGCGAACCGCTGCTGTAACTGCGGCGGTGCTTGTATTGCTTTTGCAAGCCCTTTTTGCGTTAATCTTTCTATTTGGAAGACACCTGCTGCCAACCCTCTATATCGATAACGACAATGTGATAGAAATAGCCGCAGGGCTGTTGGTCATTGCGGCTTTCTTTCAATTATCCGACGGCTTGCAGGTGGTGGGGCTGGGGGCACTCAGGGGCATGGAAGATGTGCGTATCCCTACCTGGATTACTTTTTTTGCTTATTGGATAATGGCCCTGCCATTGGGTTATCTGCTTGGCTTTACCTTTGGCATGGGAATTAGCGGTATCTGGTGGGGGCTGTTAACTGGTCTGAGCATTGCAGCCATACTGCTGGCTGCCCGCTTTTGGTGGCTAAGCGGTAAAGTGATACGGCAGGAATAACTGCTGCTCCATTGTTGGTATAAATGATCAAAAAGAGAGGCCTGTAAATTCAGCTGCTTCACTTTACATTTTTTAACTTTAGAGATGCAACAGCCACAAGACCCCCGGCCCGTGAGTGCCAGCCGCACCACCCTTACAGAACTCATGATTCCCTCATATGCCAATTTTGGCGGAAAAATTCATGGAGGCATTCTGTTAAGCTTAATGGACAAGGTGGCTTACGCCTGTGCCAGCAAGCATTGCGGGGCTTATTCTGTAACTGTTTCTGTAGACAACGTAGACTTTATGCAGCCGGTAGAAGTAGGGGAGCTGGTGTCGCTAAAAGCTTCCGTTAATTATGTTGGCAAAACCAGTATGGTAGTAGGCATACGGGTTACGGCAGAGAATGTAAAGGAGCGCTTTGTAAAACATACCAATACCAGCTACTTCACTATGGTAGCCAAAGACGATGATGGTAATCCATACCAGGTGCCGGCCTTAATATTGGAAACGCAGCAGGATGTGCGCCGTTTTATTGAAGCCAGAGAGCGCCGGAGAATTTATTTTCAGAGCAGGGAGCTTATGAAGCAGGCCAAACAGCAGTTTAATCTGGAAGAAGAAATAAAAAAACTCAAGGGCGATCGCTGTGTGCTCAATGTAAAACTCTAGCTAAAGCCTGCAGCTGGGGAAATTTAGCTACCACGGGGAAGCAACTGACCTGATTAAAAATAGAGAGGGCCCGGCTATTAATAGCCAGACCCTCTCACCTAAACCCCATTTGACACATAGCTAAAACGGTGCCTGTAGTACTGAAATTTTGTCTGTGATTAGGAATAATTTTAATCAAGCCCGGGGAAGCAAAAGCTGTCGGAACCACATATTTAATCTGATTACTCTTGGCTTAAAGATTTAAGCTGGAAAGTATTTTTAGAAGCCTAGGTGAGGGCTCTGAGTGGCCAATGATTTATAAACAGGTAAAAAATGGGCTTACTTTACTGCTGCAAATTTTATGGCATCGGCGCTCCAGGGCGGTGCGGCCTGTATGGCTTCCACAATGGCTGCGGGATCTTCCAGCACACTCCAGATCTGGCTATGCTGTTTGCTCATAAAACCTTCCGCGACACATCGGTCCAGCATACTCAGTAATGGATCATAGTAGCCCCTGATGTTCAGGATAATAATGGGCTTAGTGAACAGACCCAGCCGTTTTAAGGTAATGGCTTCGAGCAGCTCTTCCAGGGTGCCACATCCACCGGGGAGTGTTATCAGGGCATCGGTCCCATCCAAAAACTTCTTCTTCCGTTCGTGCATGTCGCCCACAAAATGGAAATGTTTTACTCCTTTGTGTGCCCACTCCACCTGCTGCATAAACTGTGGCATAATACCGGTTATATGACCCCCTTCTGCCAATACCGTATCAGCCAGGCGTCCCATAAGACCCGTGGCGCCACCACCAAACACAACTTTTATATTGGCTGCCACCAGGGCTTTAGCAAGGGTATCTGCAGCATTAAAATATACAGCATCTATTTTTGGGCTGGAGGCACAGTAAACACAAACCTGGGAGATCGTCATGAGCTATGAAAAGTTTGATTTTAATTTAAGTCACTTATACTGTTATACCAAGCATATCGATTCAACCCTTTTCAAATAAGTAAGGGCTTCTTGCAATTGTAAAAGCGGTATTGAAAATATAGTGACTTACGCTTAAAATTAACCGGAGCAGGAGGCAAAAGCGGTAAAATCTAAATCATAGTTTTCGTGGACTTCTGCCTAGATACAAATCAGCTCTTCCCGCTCTCTCGAGATCACTGTTTTTTTATCAAGTTTGTTTTGAAGCTGCACCACGTGTTTAAAATTCTTTCTCATGGCATTAAAGCCATTGAAATATGAGCGTATCCTGGTTTTTAAGATAATGCATTGTATTTCCGTTACCTTACCATGCTCAGACTTTTTGTCTGCTTTTTGATACTCCCACCAAAGGGGGATGAATTTTTTGATGTGGTACAGAAAACTTCTGGTGAGTCTCACATAAAAAGATGTAGTACTGGTTTTATTGGTCTCCAGTAAAATCTTGTAAGGTTCCAGTACCTCGAAGCATTTTGCACTTTCTTTGATATAGCGTTGGTAATATTGCCAGCTAAGCCGGTTGTTGGTAATGAAATGTTTGAATTTTAAGCGCTCATCATATAAAATCTCATAACCGGCAAGAGCCAGTCCAAAGCATAGTTCATGATCGCCACCAGAGGTAAGTTGTGCGGCCATTCTGTCGGCCAGCAGCGAACGGAAACCTGCTTTATAGATAGCATAGTAGGCAGACTTTCTAAGGATACTCCCTGCACCATAGAGCCTGTTATGAGTAGCCTGACCTGTAGCAGGGGCCTGTGGGCCGCCGGCATAGAGCGAATAAGACTTTAACCAAGCCGGGGGAGTGCTTTCATAGACAAATGTTCCATTACCACCTAAAACGGCACAGCGCGGATTCTGCTCCATCACCTCAAAAGCCGTTTCTATGTAATCTTCATGCAACCAGTTATCATCGTCGCACATGAGTATGTAATTGAACTGGGATTTGGAAAAACCCATTTCCCGGGCAAAACTGAGACCCGGCACCGGTTGATGCACTATTGAAAAGGGAATGCGGCAGGTATGTTCATTCCACACAATTGTAGCAATTTGGGCAGAGTTATCTGTGGAGGCATTGTCCACAATAATTAACTCCCAGGGAACATCAGAACTTACCCGTTGAAGTGCAATATGCCTGAGGGTCTGTGGGAGCCTTTTGGCACCATTGTAGGTGCAGATGACTATGGAAATTCCTGCTCTCATGGGTAATTCAGAAACATTTTAGTGTATAATTTTAGAATCTGCCAGTACATGCCGGGATCCTGATGCATGCGCAGGGCTTCCTTGATCTGTGCCTTCACGCTTTGGCGGTTGTAAGACGCATGCCATAGCCTGTTAGCGACTCTAAGTGCATAATATGCGTAAAACTTTAAGGCTTTGTCTCGTACAGGAGTTCTCTCCGATTCGGGCAAGTATTGCTGAATAACGCTGATCACCCACTGCAGGTCCTTCAGGTTTTTGGCACTTGTAAAAGCCTGACCGGATATTGACTGTGCATGCATGCGGTAATCGGCCAATATTTCCGGAGTATATGCCATGGGATAATGCTTTGCAATGCGCATCCACATCTCCCAGTCTTCGCCATAGGTTACACCATAAAAGCCTCCAAATTTCTCATACATCTCCCTTTTTACGGAAATTGAGCAGTATTGGATGCGTTGTTGCTCACCCAGGCGTACCAGCCAGTTTTCCAGAATCCCATCTGCATCAGCTTCGGCATTGTGGTTGTAAAGGATTTGACTGGCCGCATCTATGTATTGAAATCGGCAAAAAGCAGCGCCCACTTCCGGAAACCTGTTGAAGAGCTCCTCCATTTTTCGATAGTAACCCGGGTGTACCCGATCATCGCCATGAAGCAGGTGCACCAGCTGCCCGCGGGACCTGTTAAGACATGTTTCGAAATTCCGCAGGCTTCCAAGGTTTTGTTCCTGCCTATAGTAGGCAATCCGCCCCTGTCCAATATTTTGTACAAGTGCGGCAATGTCCGCATCGGTACTGGCATCGTCTACTACTTCTATTTGCATAACACCTTCGCCTAAATCCTGGGCAAGCACACTCTCTAAAGTAGCTGGTAAAAATTGGGCACAGTTGTACACAGGAATCATCACCGACCAAAATGGGCGGTCTACCAGCGGAGGTACTGGTTTAATGGCAGGAGGAGTTTGAAGAATACGATTCACTAATTAGCAAACGATTTTACCGGCACCATGTTCCACTATTTTGAATAATGGTAAAGGTAAATTTTTCCTAAACATAAGTAAAAAACAATTGCTATATACAGTAACTATCTATAAAAAATTATTTTTAATCTATATTTTATCTGGTATGCCAGGAACCACCAAGCCTTTGTCTTTACCATCAGGTAGAGGGCTTTGTGGCGGGGGAGGTGTCGAAAGTAATAGTTTAAGATAAACCTGCGCTTATGAAATGCAGCTTCTATGATGGCTTTAGGCTCCCGGTTTGGGTTGGGTTTTTCTAAGATGCCACTTGTTATCTTCTCTAAAACTGTTAAGCTTTCAACGATGCTCCGAACAGTGCCTTTTTTTAGTAAAGGAGTAAAGTTGTGTCGCAGGCACTCTACCTGAGCTGCTGGTAAAGAAAGGCTATCTGTTGTGTAATAGCGTAAGTTGCGTACAACCTGCTGATGCTGAGCATCTTCGTATTCGTCCTTTTTTTGTACCTGGTGCAGGCTTTGGCTGGTAACTCTGTAGTCCAGAAGCAATTCTGGTAAATTATATATTTTGTATTTTCTCGATATTTGCCAGAAAAGCTCAAAATCTTCTGAATAAGTAACGGTGTACCCACATATTTCCAGTACGGCTGCTTTCCGAAAGAGAATGGTCGGGTGATAAATCCAGCATTCGAAGGTGAGGTTATAATAGTAGAATTCGCTTCTGAAATTTTCCTGCCGCACCAGGCTGCCATCTTCGGTAATAACGCGCACCCAGCAGGAAACCATGGCACATTCGGGATGTGCGGTTATGTAATCGTACTGCCTTTGCAGTCTAACCGGATAGCAGATATCATCGGCATCCATTCGGGCAATTAAATCGCTATTGGCCAGGCTGATTCCCCTATTAAGTGTGGCAGAAATGCCCATATTTTTATCGTTCTTGTAGAAGCGTATGCGGGGATCATCATAACTTCTGATGATGTTTACGCTATTATCAGTGGAGGCATCGTCCAGGATAAGGAATTCAAAATCGGTGAATGTTTGCTGCAACACACTATCCATGGCTTCTGCCAGAAAGCGTTCAGCGTTGTACACCGGCATCAGTACCGTTATCCTTGGGTTTTGCACGTTTGTTAAGCTGGTTTAGTTTCCTTCTGATGTAATCTTTGCTTTTAGCCGGTAGCGTGTCTGTGAGGTAGACTCTCAGGGGCTGGCGGTACGGCAAAAAAGCTTTTTCTAATGCCTGGATAATCTGTAGATCTTTTATGCCGTGTTTAAGCAGGTATTCTTCGAGCCATTCGAGGTAGTAGAGGCGTACCGCAAGGTATTTTCCATCTTCTGTAACCGACTGTACGAGCGACCCCTGGCGCTGCCGGTAACGGTTCTGACAGGCTGCAGATACATAAACAGGAAAATGAACATACATCTTGCTCAGGAAAGCCTGGTCTTCATACATCTGGTTTGCACCGGTATAATGGGGCTCAAAACCATCAACTGCCAGGAGAGAAGCACGCGTGCACATCAGGCCGGAGGGGCAGGGCGCATAACCTTCGCCCAGCGGATAGAGCTGCAGCATGAGCTGAGGCGGCTGGTAAACACCTTCAGGCATGCCATTGCCTACCTTCATAACCATATCGCCCCTTAGGGGCGGCTGCTGCCAGCTGTACCAATATTCCGAGGCTTCGCACAGCAGTGCCACCTCCGGATGGTTTTGCATAACCGCAGTCTGCTGGCTAAGCTTTTGTGGCAGCCAAACATCGTCTGCATCCAGAAAGGCAACATACTCGCCTCTGGCCTGGTTAATGCCAAAGTTACGACTGGCACTGAGCCCTTTGTTTGCATGTCCGGGGTGTTCGTGGTAGTATATTTTTTCAGGATAGCGGCTTGCATAGTCTTTGGCCTGCCGGCTGCTTTGGTCAGAAGAACCGTCGTCTATGAGCAGCAGCTCCCAATGAGGATACGCCTGTGCCAGGACACTCTCTACTGTTTCTTTCAAAAAAATTTCTTCGTTAAAAAAACAGGTTATAATCGATACTAAAGGTGAATGTTTGTCTGTCATGGCCTTTTTTTACTTGCGCTTCGACCACCGCTGTAGATGATTCTCAAACAGAGGCCCCTGCCAATTTTTTACCTGGAACCTGCCCAGCCTGTACGGATGGGAGCTGGTACTTACTAGTTGTTCTTTTGTTGTAACAGCTGCCAGTAGTTTTTCATCTGCCGCAATGGTTATGCTAGCCTCGTTGTGGTTCCCAAAAGGATACGCAAGTAAATCAATGGAGTTGTTAAGCACATTTTGTAAGTGCTGTCGGCAAGCTATAATTTCTTGTTGTTGATAATCAGGTTGATGGTATGCCAGTGCCGGATGAGTGAGGGTATGTATGCCTATATCAAACAAGGGGTTGCCTCCCAGTTCCTGTAATTGTAATACAGACATGGATTGATAGCCTTCTCTGATGGTGCTTTGGCCAGCCCAGGCGAAGAGTTTCTGCAGTGCCTCTTGCTGCACTTCATGAGGCAGCGGTTGCAGTTTTTGCCAGATTTGCAGATAGTGCCTAGCTCGGACAGTAGGCGGCGCTTGTTCACTGGCTTTCCATTGGCGATGGGCCTGGTAGATTGGGTCAGTTAAATGGGTTTCCTCACCAAATTCAAACTGTTGCATTTCCCGGCCAAGCATGATGTTTAGGTTTTCCGGCAATTCCTTTGTAAAAAGGAAAAGATGCTCCAGGCTATCCCACCAGAATTCTTTTGCCTGCCCCAGGTTGCCGGTAGTGATAAAGAAGGTGGCTGGTAGCTTGTAGTGTTCCAGCAGTTGCTTTGCTACTGTATAATTATCGGCATAGCCATCATCAAAGGTAAGGGCAATGCTGCCGCGCTTCAGGTTTCCCTCTCTAACACCGGCTGCAATTGCTTTTAAGGGAACAACTCTTCCACTTTTTTGTAAAACCTGTAACTGTTGCTCGAAATGCGTAGGGCTCACGGCAATATCCCATACGTCGGATTCAAGCTCGGCAACGCGGTGGTACATAAGTACCACAGCTTTTGGCCGGATTGCTTCTTTAGCGCGATTGTACAGGCGTTTCATCAGATCAGGCTTTTATAGCTTTTACGCTCACCACCATCTGATAATGCTGGTCGTGGTGGTCCAGCTTTTTTTTGTCGAGCTCAGACTGGCCCATGCCGTATAAGAAAGCTGAGGCAGCAAAAACATTGCCGTATGCCTTTACTTCTAAGGTAGAAGCTGGAAACTCTAACTCAAATATTTTTTGCATGGCTTTATCTGTAAAGGCCCAGTACCAGATCCTTTTCCATTCGCCATGGTCTACGGGGGTGATATAGGGTACCGTAAGCAGGAGGGTACCGCCAGGCTTTAGCAACCTGTGGCAGGTTTGAATGGCACCTTTAAAGTCATAGATCAGGTGGAGTGTCTGGGCAAGTACAATGCAGTCGAACTGATTGTCGGGTATGTGTGGGGCATTGCTCAGATCTCCTACCAGTGTGGCAGCCGGATTGCTATCATCCACATGCAGAATGTCGCTTTTAATGACCCGCTCTCCGCCAAACCGCAGGGTATATTCGTTGTCACCAATTTCCAGCACCCGGCCACGGATGCTGCCAGACTCCTTTTGGTAAAATCCTTCAATGTAATAGCGATCTACCGGGCCGCCACGATCGTAGCCAAAGTCTGTGCTAAAGGGGCTGGTCCTGTCAAAGTCGCCGGCATATACCTTGCCAATGGCGGGGCTGTAGTTTCGATAAAGCCCTGCTTTGTGCAGCCAGCGTAGCGATGTGGCAGGCACTATTTTCTTAATAAGTTGCTTGATCAAGGGCGTATTTTGGTTAAAAGGTATTTTAAAAACAGGTAAGGCTTGTAGTGCAGCAGCGTCTTTAGAACCTCCCTGGTGGCAGATACTTTTCCCGAACGCATTTTCAGGTAAAGTTCTTGTCCATAATAGTCTTTCCATACCGTATGGCCATGGCTGAAAGCCTGCGCTTCGGTATCTGTTTGTAAGTGCGGCTGCTGCCGGTCCAGCACTTCCAATACTGTTTTGAGCATGAAAGGAATGTTGCCAGACATGTTGGCGGTATGCAGCCGGTAAGCAGCTATTTTTTCGGTATGATGGACTACAGGATACTTTCGGGCAATTTTCAGGTAGAGGTCGTAATCTTCACAGCTCTTCAAGGTGGTGTCGTAGCTGAATTCCCTGAAAACACAGCGACGGTACATCACCGTAGCATGCATGCCAATGTAATTTCCCTGTAAAAGCTGAGAATAGTGATTGTGGGTAACCTCACAGCTTTCTTCTTTCACTGTTTGCGTATCAACAAACACCTTATCATGGGCGCCAGAGACAAAGGCTGCCTCCGGGTGTGCCTGTAGATAGCGCAGGTTGGTATGAATGGCATTGGGCAGCAGCCAGTCGTCGGCGTCCAGAAAGATCAGGAATTCCCCCTTACTATGCCGGATGCCCGTATTGCGGGCAGCAGAGAGCCCCTGGTTGGGCTGCCTGATATACTTTACTTCCGAAAATTTCTCAGCCGCTGTCTGTGTATTGTCCGTGGAACCGTCATCTACCACAATGATCTCTACCGCAGGATACGCCTGCTGCTGCACGCTGCCAATAGACTCAGCCAGGTACTTTCCATGGTTATAACAGGGAATGATTACCGATACAAGCGGAAAAGCTGGGGTGTTTTGGGCAGGCATTTTAGTTGCTTGAAGGCTGTTTTCTGTTTTTCAAATAGAATCGCACGCCGGAAAATAAACCCTCAATTTCTACCCAAAGTGTGCGAAAGCGGAATTTGTACCGGGGAAATCCCTGTTTGATCAGCTTAAGATAATAGGGAGGCAATACCTGCACCAAATGATTTTTATAGCCTGCCTGGGGCTGCTGTGCCTGCTGCAGCAAGGCCGCTGCAGCAAAGCCACGCATATAGTAAAATATCTGCTTTTTAAGGTCTTCTATTTTCTTCCGGTGTTCATGATGCACCACTGCCAGTGGTGTGTAGCGGATCTCAAAGCCATGGGCCAGTATCCTGAACCACATCTCGGAGTCCCCATTGCAGCCGGCAGCGCCAACATCCAGCCGTTCATCGAAGTAACCTGTTTGCTGAAATACTGCTTTGCGAAAGGCCATGTTTGCCCCTGCACCAATCTCCCAAACCGGTGGCCCCTGCTTTAAGGTATTTTTAAAGTAGGTACTGTTGTATACTTTGGCGGTATAGCCCCGGTTAAAGCTCCAGTAGGTTTCGAAAAGCTGCTGGGCTTCTGTTTCCAGCTCTGCGGCAATCACCAGACCGGTGATAGCAGCCACCTCCGGCACCTGAAAGGCTTCCCATACCCGGTATACCCACCAGGGATGCACCACCACATCATCATCCAGAAAGGCAACCAGCGGGGCTGTAGCCTGGTGAATGCCTGTATTTCTGGCAAAGTCCAATCCCGGCCGCGCCTCCAGGCAGTATTTTACGCCTGCAAACTGCGCTGTTACTTCCCGGGTGCTGCTGTCGGTGGGTGCATTGTCTACTACCACAATCTCTTCGGGCAGGCAGCTCAGCGTTTGTAGCATTTCCAGGCAGCGCCTGAGGAAAGGGGCGCGGTTGCGGGTGCAGATGACGACCGATACCGGAACTTTGGCAGGGCGTTTAGCTGGAAGAACTGCAGACAGGATGGAAGCCATAGCCGCATTCCACTTTTCTAAATCCTGCGCAATAAGCCATGTGTCTAGATGCTGCGGAATTTTGGCTTCTGCTGCGTATTGCTGCAGGGCTGGCTGTATGGCGGTAAGTATTCTCTTTGGAAAATCAGCCGCTGACATTTTTTCCTGAGGCTTGACGAAAAGCTGCCCCAGCGGAATCTCCTTCCACCAAAATACCAGATAATGGCCGGCACGGCTGGTATCCAGCAGCGGCATGCCCAGCTGATGGTGCAGCTGTACATGATGAATATGGTAGGGTGGGTGTTCCATCAGTCCATTACAATAATCACTTATTTGAGCGCAAGCTGGGTTTGTGTTAATCTGTAAGGGAATTTAGGGCGTACAGCGCCTACCCATTTGCCATACCACTGAATGTTTTCCCGATAATCTTCTACATCAAAGGAAATGCACTCTTCAAATTCATAGATATAAACAGAGGTGTCTTTTACCACATAAAGCGTAATGTAGTAAGAGCCATCGTTAAGGAAATTTCCAGGTATTTCGCATTCGCCCTCTACCAGCCCTTTTTGACAATTAACGGCGGGCGATGGCATGTCAAAAATGCACTCGCCACTGTAGGAAAACAACAAGATGCTGACGCCCAGCTGCAGATCATCCACCAAATTCCACAGCTTGAATTTTATGGTGAGCGGTGTGCGCACATCGATCGGATCTTCGGGGGTTTTCAGGTGGGGAATAAGACGGATGGAAGTAAGCCGTATTTTGTCGTTACCAGGCGCTTCTTCGGGATTATCCCAATGCTGAAAAAGCCTGTATTGCTGTATGGTATTGATGTAGCTGTTTACTACCTGGTTAGCTTCACCAATCTCTTTCATTTTACCGCCCTGCAGCCAAATGGCTTTTTTGCAAAGGTTGGTAACGGCCTGCATGCTGTGGCTGACGAAAATAATGGTTCTGCCGTCGGTTTGGGAGACGTCTTTCATCTTGCCCAGGCACTTTTTCTGGAATTCAGCATCGCCAACGGCTAAAACTTCGTCTACAATCAGTATATCTGGCTCCAGGTGGGCGGCTACGGCAAAAGCCAGGCGCACATACATCCCTGACGAATATCGCTTTACGGGAGTATCTATAAATTTCTCGATACCGGAAAAGGCAACAATCTCGTCGAACTTACTGTTGATCTCCTCCTTTTTCATGCCCAGGATATAGCCACTGATGTAAATGTTTTCGCGGCCGGAAAGCTCCTGATGAAAACCAGTGCCAACCTCCAGCAGGCTACTTACTTTTCCTTTGCCACGCACTACACCCCGGGTAGGCCGTACTATCCTGGATAATATTTTTAAAAGCGTAGATTTGCCGGCTCCATTTTGCCCAACAATGCCCCACACTTCGCCCTGCTTAACATCAAAATCAATATTTTGCAATGCCCACAAATAATGGGTGCTGTCGTTGTTGGCAGCAAGGGTAAAAAATGGATCTTCTTTTCTGCGAATGCTCGTGGTCCAGAAGCGTTGCAGGTCCTGCCGCAGTGAGCCAGTACCAATGGTGCCAAGCCTGTAAAATTTCGAGATATTCTCTACTTGTATAACGATATCTGACATGTGCCTGGACTTAAACTACATCAATAAGTTTGTCTCCCTGCTTGTTGAAGGCCATAAAGGAGACGAACATTAAAATAATTGCAAATACAACACTGTAGAGAAGCTGTAAAACAGTAAAAGTACCATCCCCAAACAGTGCAAAACGGAACATTTCGAACAAAGGAGAAATAGGGTTTAGCACAACCAGCCAGCGTATATCGTTGGGAATGATGGCTAAAGGATAAATAACCGGTGTAAGGAACATCAGCAGGCGAACGCCCAGATGCACCAGATTAACCAGGTCGCGGTATTTGGCGGTAAGCACCGAGAAGATAAGTCCCAGGGATAAGCCAACGCTCCCAATAATAAGCAGCGCAAAGGGGAGCAGCATGATCCAGGCATTTATTGCCACCGGCACATCTTCTACCACCCAATACCAAACCATTACGATTAGCAGCAGCATAAACTGCAGCAAGAAACGAATGAAATGGGTACTCATGACGGATAAGGGCACGACTAAGCGTGGGAAATATACCTTGCTGAAAATCTGTGCATTTTCTCTAAAGGTAAAAGCGGTGCCAATAAAGCTATCGTTGAATAAATTCCAGAGCACAATACCTGCCAGGTAAAAGAGTACGGGGGGAATGCTGCCCGTAGAAATACCCACCAGTTTATCGAAGACCAGCACATAGGTAACCAGGGTGAGAATAGGCTGAAACAGAATCCATACCGGGCCGAGTACCGTTTGCTGGTAATTAAGTAGAAAATCGCGGCGGACCAGCCGTTTCAGCAGGTTCCGATAGGCCCAAAGTTCACGGACACTCCAGCCCCACCAGGTGGTGTTGCTGCCAAATTCCCACTCCCAGTGCTCCTTCTTTATATTTTCAGACATGTAGTAATGCGATCTAACGTCGGGTTTAAAATCTATGCAAGAGAATCAGTGCAAATTTTACTTAGATAAAGCATATATCATAATGCCTGAGGTAAATTTTATTCCCTTGCACTAAAATTAATGTCTTGATTTCCAATATTAGTTGTAAACATAACCCTATTCATACTTCCGTAAGGTATTGAGGTATTGTTAGAATTAAGGTGGCAGAAGGCGGTGCGTAGTAAAGTCGGCTAATCCTCCAACGATGCTGCTGCCATATGCCGGATACATGCAGCAATGGCTTCCTCCAATTCAGATACGTTTACCAGCAGGTCTGCGTTGTTCAAAATTACTGTATCATCGGCCAGGGTAATGGTTTTGTCGGACATGGTGCAGGGAACTGAGTAGTAAGGTAGGGCAAAGCTGGAGGCTAAAATATAATAGGCTTCATTGAAATGGTCCTGATTCATCATTTCAATAATACGGGCACCCTGATTCAAAAACAGAATATTTACCATGTTTGCACCATGAACGCCCATCAGGATTTTGGTTTCCTGCATAAGCATGATTTGTTCGTCCAGGCTCATGCCTTCAAAATATACCACCTCAAACCCCCATTTCCTGAGTATGGGCATAAGGGCTTCTTCATTGGTAAGCCTGCGGGTTTTCTGTTTTGCTCTTGAAACATAGACCCTTCTGGTGGGTACAACAGACCTGGAACCAAATGCTTGCAGAAGCTTATTCCGTACGGTAACAATTAATTCTTCCTGTTGGGCTTCGGCAGGGGGAATGCCCTTGCTGTGTTGCACCCCATGTTGGGCTGTAGTTGCTGCTTTTATTTCTTCTTCTGTAGCAACCTCGTTAATTTCTTCCTGCTGGTAATAATACACAAGTTCCGGCAGGGCCAGCCTGGGTACTTTTACCACCTGCTCTTTCTTTTTTTTCAGCGGATACTGCTTAGTAATACCCATCAGGTCAAGCGTGCGGCTGATGTATGCCGGACAAGGATCAGGTACAAAGAATAAACTGTCCGGATACTTATGTTGTACCAGGAGTAAACGGGGCAGCGATTCTATCATCCAGTGATAATAGTTGTAGCAGGACCAGTTGTCATAGACAAGCGCTACTGTTTTATCAGCAGACACTTTTTCAATACCCGGGCGCCACTGTTTTATAAGGAGGCTGCCTGTTCTGTAGCGGTCCAGGTCGCGCAACCAGGTAAGGCTGGGCACAAATACCTGTAGATTTTTAAAGACCACTGCTTCGCCACCCACCCAAACATCTTCCAGTACAAAAATGCGCCGTTTTGGTATATGCTTGATGTCGATGAAATGCCTGGCAAAAGGTTTGGGAAGCTTAGCATGGTTCACAGGCAAAGAGACGGGTACAAAGAGCATGGAGGAATGAACCTCTAGAGTTGCTGCTTTTTTCCAGAGAGGTAAAGTTTTGGCAATCAGTGTTATCGGTAATTGTATTGCTTTCCTGATGCCTTTGTACACGATAGAATTCTTCATAAAACCAGCCTTGGGAATGCAGTGCATTTGGTTGCAATATCAATATTATATATTATTGCTTCAATACAGCTACGAGCCTTTCACCAGTTCTGCTGCTAAATAAAGGGCCTTAGTGTGGTGTGCAGGCAGTGAGGGTTGTAAATTATTCAGCTGCGTGTTGGTGTATCTGTCTGTGAGTAAATCCATTTTACGCCTTAATAAGTATTTTGCTATGATGATTGTGCGCTTGATTGGTGGTTTAGGGAATCAGCTTTTTCAGTATTCAGTAGCAAAACATTTATCTATTCGCAATGGCATTCCATTAAAGATCGACACCGGTTGTTTTGAACAGCTGGAGGGCAGAAGTTATAAATTAAACTATTATAAGATTACGGATGCTATTGCCAGCCCCGCAGAAGTCGATAGTTTTATAAAATATTACGACAGCGACACCCTCTTTGCCAAACTCTACAGGAAACTACAAAACCGTAAGCCCAAGTACAAAAGGCGCTATTATAAAGAAGGTGGTTACTGGAATTATGAACCAGCCCTGATGAAAATAACTTCCTCTGTGTTTTTAGAGGGCTTTTGGCAGCATCATAAATATTTTGAAGAGATAGACCCTAAAGTACTGGAGTACTTCTCCCTTAGGGAAGAGTACCAGCCTGCAAACTCAGCTATCATTTCAGCAATTCAGCAGGATAAAAGTGCGGTTTCCATACACATAAGAAGAGGTGATTATGTGAGCGACCCAAATAACCTCAATTTTTTTGGCGTTATGCCGCTGGAATATTATCATAAGGCCGTTAACTACATCGATAATAAAGTCGATAGCCCAACCTATTACATATTTTCTGACGACCTGAATTGGGTGAGAGATCACCTAAAGCTGAAAGCACCTATGGTTTTTGTAGACATAGACGGTGGCACCAAAGATTACCTGGAGTTGTATGCCATGAGTCAGTGCAGACATCATATCATTGCGAACAGTTCTTTTAGCTGGTGGGGGGCTCATCTTAATAAAAACCCCGATAAGCTGGTGATTGCGCCTCAAAAGTGGGTGGCTGTAGAAGATCTTAATCAGCGAATTCAAATTCAGTTTCCTTCCTGGATTAAAATGTAAGGGGCAGGGGGGCCAACGCGCAAAAGCTTTCCAGGATTAAATCTATAGGTTCTCGGATTTATCAACACTTCAGACAAAAACATTAGCACTACTTTACCATGGAGCCAAGCATTTCTTTCATCATGCCTTGTTTTAACTGTTCCGATACAGTAGATGCTTCTATTCGGTCTATTCTGGAGACCAATCTTACTAAAGGAGACGAGATCATATTGATTGACGATGCCTCTACCGATGATACTTATGATAAACTGCAGGCTTATACCCGGCAATACGATTTTATAAAGCTATGTAGGCATAACATCAACAAAGGCACGGCCGCCGCCGGTAGAAATACCGGTATTGATCATGCCCGTAATGAACTAATCTTTTGTCTCGATGCAGATAATATTTTAAAGCCAGATAGTATTCGGGAGCTAAAGAAGTTTTTGCTTCAAAATAAATTAGATGTGGCTGCCTTTGGGCAGATCGATTATTTTAAAGAAGATACGCAGGAGATTACCCACAGCTGGATCCTTACAGAAAAGCTCGATTTTGTAGAAGCTTTGAATGACCCCATGAAAACACCCTGTGGCTCGGGTAACTTTCTGTATACAAAAGCAATCTGGAAGAAAGTAGGTCGCTATAATGAAACGGTGGGTGGAGCTTATGATTCGGAGCTCTTTGGCTTAAAACTTCTGGCAGAAGGCGCCAGGTTCTGGACCCTGCCGGGTACTGCTTATCTTCACAGGACGGGTTATGATTCGACCTTCATCAAGGAATACAACAAAAAGAACAGTTCACTTCTATTTCTGGGTGCACTTATTGACTATTGGAACCAGATTGCACAGGAAGATGTCGATTATATCTTTGGCAGTGGCCGCCTGCACTGGATGGACAAAATTAGGCAAAGGCCCTTAAGGCGCAGGAGTACAGCACCCAAAAGCTTCTTAGAAAGAACTCAGTATAGAGTTAAACGAAAGCTTAGAACAATTTTAGGCGGTTAAAGCGAAGCGCTGCATGCAGCAACAGGCGCAGGTTCACAGTAGAAGAGGCAAATTTTATGGTCTATGCCTTGGTTAAATCTTTTAAGCATTCTCCCCTCCTGGCACCATACAGTCCTGGATTGCGTTTAACTCAGGAACTCCATGTTTTTGGTAAAGAAATTTCAAGCAAAACCAAATTTGTTTAGCTTGTAGGTCCTTTGTATGAATTTTGCAAAATGTGCTTAGTGTTGTTTAGGCAATCGGGCATGTGCTGTATTTGTTCAAACCAAAGGAACAATCTTTGAAAGCAGCATAATCACTTTTCGCAGTTTTAATAGTTTTACAATCTAAACATGATCTCATCATCTCAAACCAGCAAGCTGTGCTCCTGGCTTCCATTGCTGTTCTTTATGTTTCTGGGTATATGGTCTTGTAAGCCAGAGCCCCAGGAGCCTGGCAGGGTTTTGGTATTTTCAAAAACCAGCGGATTCCGCCATACTTCCATCGAAGCAGGAAAAGAGGCATTGCTGGCGCTTGGCAAACAGCATAATTTTGTAGTAGATACCACCGAAGATGCCGCCAATTTTCATGAAGAAAATTTGAAGCGTTACCAGGCTGTCATTTTTCTGAATACCACCGGTGATGTACTGAACAAAGCACAGCAAAATGATTTTGAACGCTACATTCAGGCAGGTGGCGGTTATGTGGGAATCCATGCTGCTGCAGATACAGAATATCAATGGCCCTGGTATGGTAAATTATCTGGCGCCCGCTTTGTGAGCCATCCAAATGATCCTAATGTGTTGGAAGGCACTTTTCTTGTAAAGGACAATGATCATCCGGCAACACGAACACTGCCAGAAAAGTGGGAGCGGGTAGATGAGTTCTATAATTTTAAAGAGATCAACCCAGCTATCAAAACCCTCATCACCATTGATGAAAGCAGCTACAAGGGGGGAACCAATGGTAACCCTCATCCAATGGCCTGGTATCACGAATTTGATGGAGGCCGGGCTTTCTACACCAACATGGGG
>JASLAE010000051.1 GCA_030147305.1 Cesiribacter sp. | reverse complement strand
CCGGCTGTTTTTCACAATGGCAGGCGCTAATTCATACCCTTCCGGATGGGTGATGACCAGCTCTACCTCACCCGCCTGCATCCACTCCACAAAAGAGTTGGGTACTGCCTGTGGCAGCGCCTTAGGGTGGGGTGCCCAGCTGAGCACCACCCTGGGCCGTTGCTTCCTTTTATGCTCTTCTATGGTGAGTAGGTCGGCAAAGCCCTGCAGGGGATGGCGGGTTGCACTCTCGAGGCTCAGCACCGGCACCTTACTGTATTCCAAGAATTTGCGCAGCACTTTTTCCTGGTAATCTTCTTCGCGATCCTTCAGGCCGGGAAAACTGCGTACTCCAATAATATCGCAGTACTGGGAGATGACATTGACCGCCTCTTTTACATGTTCCTGTGCCCCTCCATTCATGATGGTACCCTGCTCCCACTCCAGCTGCCAGCTGTCCTGCCCCACGTTCAGCACCATAACCTGCATGCCTAAGTTGTAGGCAGCACGCTGCGTGCTCATGCGGGTGCGCAGGCTTGGGTTAAAAAATACAAGGCCCAGCACCCTGTTTTCCCCCAGCTTTTTATGAGCATAAGGGTTCTGCTTCAGTTCTTTTACCTCCCGAAGCCACTGTCCGGGGTCCGGCACATCTTCTACAGTGGTGAATTTTTTCATTTAGCAACAGGTACCTCCTGGGGCACTACTCTTTTTAAAACAGCCATAAATTCATCAACAGCATGCGTGTCGATGGTAAGGGGTGGCAGCAGGCGTATTTCATTGGGCCGGGATGAGCTTCCGGTAAGCACCCGTTCCTCTACCAGCGCCTGTTGCAGCTCTTTTACGGCTCCCTCAAACACCAGCCCCAGCATCAGCCCCTCACCCACAACTTCCTTAATGGCTGGCAGTGTCTGCAGCTGCTCTTTTAAATACTGCCCCACCTGGCTGGCATTTTGGATAAGCTCCTCTTTTTCGATAATCTCCAGCACCGACATGCAAGCGGCACAGGCCAATGGGTTACCACCAAAGGTAGTACCCAACATACCCGCCTTTGGTTTAAATTTTGAATGAATTAATACGCCTCCCACAGGAAAACCATTGCCCATGCCTTTGGCCACCGTAATCAGGTCGGGCTTTACGCCCGCATGCTGATGGGCAAAAAACTTTCCCGTACGGCCATACCCCGACTGTATTTCGTCGCAGATGAATATGGCTTTATGTGCAGCACAAAGCTGTTCTATGGCCTGTAAAAATTCAGGGCTTGGCACATAAATACCGCCTACGCCCCGGATGCCTTCAATCACCACCGCGCATACATCGCCGCCAGCCAGTGTTTGCTCCAGCAGTGCTATGTTTTCGGCCTCTAAAATCACTACTTCGCTGCCTTCGTTTACCGGTGCAATGATGCTGGGATTGTCCGTTATGCTTACGGCTGCCGATGTTCTGCCATGAAAGGAGCCCTTAAACGCCACCACTTTTTTCTTTCCATTATAAAAAGAAGCTACTTTCAGGGCGTTCTCAATCGCCTCCGCACCGGAGTTACACAGGAATAATTGATAGTCGCTATAACCGGACAGCTCGCCCAATTTCTGCGCCACTGCATTCCGCAGTGGAAATTCTACTGCATTGGAGTAATAGGCAATGTCGTGCAGCTGCTTGGTAAGTGCTGCAATGTATTTGGTATGGCTATGGCCGATGGAGATAACCGCATGGCCACCATAAAAATCAAGGTATTCTTTCCCCTGGGTATCGTACACATAATAGCCCTTGGCATAGGCCAGCTCAATAGGCAGCATCTTATAGACATCAAAAAGTTCCATACATGTGAGAGGTTAAAAGCTAGTGGTTAGCTGTTTAAGGTAAAATTAAAGCGGAAGGCAATACAATCGGATCTCAGGCTCCTTACTGGTGATGTTCAGACAATCACCTATGGCTCTTTACATTATTTTTTCATGTTTAAGATCCGTTCATAGGAGGTTACCAAACCTTTGATAAAAGCGGGACTAAAGCCCTGATGCTCCATTTCATTAAGACCGGCAATGGTACAACCACGGGGTGTGGTAACCTTATCGATTTCCTGCTCGGGGTGCGAATGGTTGGTCGCCAGCAAACCTGATACGCCTTTGCTTACCTGCACGGCAATTTTAAGCGCATCTTCCGAATCGAAACCAAGCTGAATGCCGCCCTGGGTGGCCGCACGTATAAAGCGCATATAAAAAGCAATGCCGCTTGCACAAAGTACGGTGGCGGCCGCCATAAGCTCTTCTTCAATCATAAGCGTGCTGCCCAGGCAATCGAACATCTCCACCACTTCTTCCTTTACCTCCTGCGACTTTTTATTGAAGGCAAGGCAGGTCATAGATTCGTGAATAGCAATGGCAGTATTGGGCATGCTGCGGATGATAGGAAAATCTTCTCCCACTCTGTCTGCAATGTGTTGAATGCTAATGCTGGTAATTACACTGATGAGCACGTGCTGCTCGGGATGCAGGAAGGGTCTGATTTCTTCCAGCAGGTCGTTAAGCTGACCGGGCTGTACGCACAGCAACACCCAACGGCTTTCTTTTACCGCCTGTTTGTTATCTGAAGTTACGTGCAACCCTTTTTCCTTCAGGTGCTGGATTGATTTTGTATTTCGGCGGGTAATAAAAATATCTTCTGCTTTGTAGCTGCCTTTTGTCAAAAGACCTTCGGCAATGGCTACCCCCAGGTTTCCCCCACCCAGCACGGCTATTTTTTGCGCTTGCATAAGCTTTAAAATTTAGTGGGTTTAAGTAGCAGGCCAGCTACTTCTTCCAGCCCAAACATCAGGTTCATGTTCTGCACCGCCTGGCC
>JASLAE010000486.1 GCA_030147305.1 Cesiribacter sp. | reverse complement strand
AGGAAACCGAGCACCACGATATGAAGCACATCGTGCAGCTCTCGCGCATTGCTGAGGAGCATTATGTATGGCTCGATCCTTTTACCATCCGCAACCTGGAGCTGGTGTACCCGCAGCAGCCCGACGGCATTCCGCTGATTCATGTGTTGGACCAGACCAGTACGCCCATGGGGGCCCGGCAGCTGCGTCGCTGGCTGGTGATGCCTCTTAAAGAACTAAAAGGCATACAAGAGCGTCTGTCGGTAGTAGAAGCCCTCACGCAGCAGCAGGACCTACTGCAGCAGCTCAGCAGCCGCCTGCGCAGCATCGGTGATCTGGAGCGCCTGATCTCCAAGGTAGCCGTGGGGCGCATCAATCCGCGCGAGATGCTGCAGCTCAAAAAATCACTCAAGAATACACAGCCCATCCGCGAAATGCTGGCCGGCAGCAACATTGATGCACTGCGCAAGCTGGCCGACCAGCTGAACCCCTGCACCTACCTGCTGGAGCGTATAGAGCGCGAGCTGGCCGACGAAGTGCCGCTGGTGATCAACCAGGGCGGCATGATGCGCGATGGCATTCATGAGAAGCTGGACGAGCTGCGCAGCATTTCCTTTAGCGGTAAAGACTATCTGCTGCAGATACAGCAGCGTGAGACTGCCCGCACCGGCATTTCCTCGCTAAAAGTTGCTTACAATAAAGTGTTTGGCTATTACCTGGAGGTAACCAACGCCCATAAAAACAAGGTGCCGCAGGACTGGATCCGCAAGCAGACCCTGGTGAATGCCGAGCGCTATATTACCGAGGAGCTCAAGACTTACGAAGAGAAAATCCTGAATGCTGAGGGCGAGATCAACAGCATTGAGCAGCACCTGTTCCTGGACCTGGTAGCCGCTGCGGCAGAATACACGACCCACATTCAGCAGAACGCCCGGGTGCTCGCTACCATCGACTGCCTCGCAGGCTTTGCCCTGGTGGCCCAGAAACGGGGATATGTAAAACCGGACGTGAACGAAGGCTACACCATCGACATTGCGCAGGGCCGCCACCCGGTTATTGAGCAGCAGCTCCCGGCAGACCAGCCCTATATACCGAACGATACCCTGCTGGACCCCGATGAGCAGCAGATCATGATCATTACCGGGCCCAACATGGCGGGTAAATCTGCGCTGCTGCGGCAAACAGCCCTGATTGTGCTGATGGCGCAGGTGGGCTCTTTTGTGCCTGCCAGGCGTGCCGCCATTGGCCTGGTAGACCGGGTGTTTACCCGTGTAGGCGCCTCAGACAACCTGGCACGGGGCGAATCTACCTTTATGGTAGAAATGATTGAAACCGCTTCTATCCTGAACAACCTGAGCAACCGCAGCCTGGTACTGATGGACGAGATTGGCCGGGGCACCAGCACCTATGATGGTATCTCCATTGCCTGGAGCATTGTAGAGTACCTGCACGGCAACGACAAACATCGCCCAAAAACGCTGTTCGCTACCCACTACCACGAGCTCAACCAGCTGGCGGAGGACCTGCCACGGGTACACAATTACAATGTGTCGGTAAAAGAGGTAGGCGATAAGGTAATCTTTATGCGAAAGCTCCAGCCCGGCGGCAGCCAGCACTCTTTTGGTATCCACGTGGCTCAAATGGCCGGCATGCCTAACCGGGTCGTGATCCGTGCCAGTGAGATCATGCACCACCTGGAGGGCGACAAGAGCCGGCTGCAGCATCAGCAAAAGGTAAAAGAAGTACCCAAAAACACCTACCAGCTAAGCCTTTTCGAGCTGGACCCCAAATTTGAGCAGGTGCGTCAGCTAATCGAAAAAACAGATATTAATGTGATTTCACCCGTAGAAGCCCTGCTGAAGCTGAATGAGATCAAGGGACTCTTGGAGAATAATAAGAAGGGGTAAGCCGATGTTGTGGTAAAACGAACTGATGGCACGAATTACTCGGGCCATCAGTAGCTTCGGTCACCCTTATGCCTGCCCAATCCCTGCAGCTGTCATGGCCCGAATCCAAGTCGTGCCATGACTTTCCTCCGGCCCTTGTAAACAATAGCCTGGGACAGCGGGTATAGCAGTAGTGGAACGAGTAATCCGTGCCACTACCATCACCAGCGTTATGTATATCAACCACGGCCAGCTTTATCATGTCTATAACAGGGGCAATAATCACCAACGGATATTCTTTTCGCCACAGCATTACTTTTACTTTATCAAGAAAATCCAATCCCATCTGGTGCCGGTGGCAGATGTGCTGGCTTGGTGCTTGATGCCCAACCATTTTCACTTTTTGCTGCAACTCAAAGAAGGAGTGGAGCCTCAGAAGTTTTCTGCACAATACCGCGTACTTTTAAGTTCCTACACCCGAGGGGTGAACAAAGAAAAAGGCTGGAGCGGCTCCCTGTTTCAGCAGAACAGCAAGGCCAAACCGCTCGATGCCCGTAAAGGCTATCCCTACATCTGCTTCCAGTACATTCATCAGAATCCACTTCGGGCTGGTTTGGTCAAAGAGTTGCTCCACTGGCCTTATTCATCTTATCAGGAGTATATGCGTAAACGGCCCTTTAACATTGCGCAGCTAGCCCTGGCCGAATGCCTCCTGGGTGTTCCCCTGCAACCAGATGAATTCAAGATGGAGTCACAATTAGCGGTCCCAGATCATTGGAGATTAGTTTTATAGCGATGGTAGACGAACATTTTTTCAATTTTTTTAAGTTTTTTTCAGGCCTCCTATTGCCTTTTTATTTCTATGCACTACCTTTGTAGTCCCAACCGATTAGCGGAAGGAAAAAACATAAAACGCGAAAGTAGCTCAGCTGGTAGAGCGCGACCTTGCCAAGGTCGAGGTCGCGGGTTCGAACCCCGTCTTTCGCTCTAAGAGCATCCTGGCATCGGGATGCTTTTTCGTTAAAAGGGCTAGGTAGATAGCCCATGGCAAGTAGCTCCGGAGCATTTTGGAGTGAAGCTTAGCCAGCCGCGCCGGGATGGTGGAACTGGTAGACACGCAGGACTTAAAATCCTGTGGCACGCAAGTGCCGTGCGGGTTCGATTCCCGCTCCTGGTACATAAAAGCCCTGATGATCATATGATTATCAGGGCTTTTTGATGTGGTCAGCTTTAGTAGTAACAAAATAGCCACAATATCTAGCCCATCTGTTTTAGGGCCAACCGCCCGCATAGTGGAGTCGTGTCCTTGTTGAGCCGCTGAGAAACAATGTACAAAGGTAAGGAGCAGCCTATGCTCTAGTTTTATATGTTCGTTCGGTGACAAAAGAAAGATGCTGCCTTTGGCCTTTTGCTTGTGGGTAGGTCGTTTAATCGCGTGTTTGCAACACATTCACGACAAACCCATTTCAGGGTTATAGCTATTGAATCAAAAGTTATAGCCTGACAAAAATAGTGCAGGCGTAAAAAACATAAGCAATTCAGGTTTAGCTGATCTCAGAATCTATATCCTAATAAACAATAAAGCCTGCTGGTGGATGACTTTAATGAGGAAATTTTGGACATCCCATTTCCTCTTTCAGCCCTAATCTCTACAGAATAATTTTTAAACTTTGTACCTAAACCAACAAGTAACCCCTGCTCCAATCTTCTGCTATCCTCCAATGCCTTATATTCTCTGGTGTTTTCTACAGAATAATACATTGATTCAGCAATTCTGGAGTCGTCCCCGGCAACCCTGAACCCATTCGAAATTCCTGCATTTATAAAAACGAGTATCGCATTATAGGGGTAATGATAGCGTATCATATTATTCATTTTCAGATATGTATAATTAAATTCTGTAAATGAATTTGTATAGATACTTTCACTATCAAAATCAAGATGATGCCCCTCTACCTTGTAGGAAGCAATTGTCAGTTCATTATTAAGGGACCACTTATTATTACTTCGGGGGAATATTATGTCTATGAAAACGCCTGCTGTAAAGTTAAGAGACTTAGAGAAATTAGTTTCGTCCAGGTAAGCTATAGACTCACTTTTGAAATTTAAAGAAGTAAGTGACAATCCCGTTAGAATCCCAAATTCAGTATTTATATCCTCTCTCTTTTTTTGAAACTCAATTTCCGATGCCCCGCATTCATAATAACTATTAAAAAGGTTCTCCAGATCTTTGTGCTTGTACTCTGTTTTACCCAATTCGGATTGAATGGATGCACATGCATTCAGGTAAACGCTAAGCTGATTTACATATTTCTTGTTTTCTGCTACAGCAGTGTTTTGCCCCTGCTTTATTAAATACTTCTTATATTTTAATAAATCAAAATCTGAATTTCGCTTAATATAAAAATTTCGTACACCCTGGCTATTTTCAAAGAAATAGAGGCTTTTTTCACCCCGAATCATTGTTTGCAGAAATACTGTATCTGTTTCAATTTGAAAACTAGAATTGAAATCCAGCTTTTTAGTATCAGTTTTGCTGACTTCAATTTCCACTATTCCACTTACATATATTTCGTCCAAAACCTTGAATTCCTTAATATCAATAGGCTTAAATACTGAGGCGCTACCCACGTCAGTTTTAAAGAATATTTTCTCTGGATTATTGATCCAGTTGCGATAATCTATTAACCCCTTAACCGTATCTCCTTTTGATGAAATAACATAGCCTGGCAAAAAATTTTCCTGGGCAAAAGAAGCCTGAGAAATTACACTCCAAAAAATGAATAGGGTGAGTTTTAGTATGAAATGATTGATTCTCATATATGGTGATATCTAGTCCTGAGCTACTTAATGCTAAAAGATCAGATGATGAGTAGAGTAGGTTAACGGTGAGGGAGCAAGTTAAAGTTTTGTTACGATTTTTCTAACAGCAAACCTGATAATTCAGCCAAAACTAGCATCCCTTCTAATTTCTGATCACTATTAAAAATTAAATTATATTGGTTACGACTCAGCATACTTGACTAATATGTACTACTAATTCAGACTTTAAAATGATAGGACAAACGCTCTATATACATGATTGTTGAATCAGTACCTAATGAAATACTTTAAGGGTAAGAGGATAGTAAAGAGGGATGCTTTAATTTAAAAAGCATCCCAACCACACATTAATTTTTCACCAGAAAAAAGTAACAAAACACAATTATTAAACATTTTTTTCTAACTTGTTCTTAAATTGCTTATCGCTTAATAGCCCTACTCCTTTTTTATTGTGGCACAGATTATTGTTTGTCGTACAGACATTTTTGTATGGTATTGATTATATTCATATAAAGATTGGCTAACGACGCATAATTTTGTAAAAGCGTTTTTTAACCTCTTCTCTCTACTTTCATGATCGTTTTAATTTTGTGGTTTGCCCTCTGCTTTATTGTGGGAAGCATCGGTCAATATCGTTCCATTGGGTTTAAAGGAGCTTTTGCCGTCTCCCTGCTCCTGACGCCACTCGTTGGTTTATTCGTTACCCTTTTATCAGAAGAAATTTTTGATAAAGCCACCAGAGCCATCATGGCTGGTGAACGGCTGCTGGAAAAAAAGAAGTACGACAGCGCCATCAGTGCTTTTCAATCAGCATTAAAAAGTAGGCCCTACAGCATTGCGGTGCACTATAACCTGGCTCGTGCTTATTCGCTCAAGAATATGCCGAAAGAAGCCCTCTACCACCTGAATAAAGCTTTTGAGAGAGGCTACCTGAACATTCACCGCGTACAAAACAACCCCGATCTGGACAACCTGAGAAAATACGAAGGCTTTAAATCCTTTCAGCCAGACTTTTTTTTACAGGGTTATTTTTATCCAGACATAAAGGGGAACGAGTTACTCGCAGCCTCGTAAAAGCCAGTCTCACGCCAAGAAGCCCTGTACTTTGCTGAAGTTATACTTTTAATAGCCAATTCTAAGGGTATTTATCAGCTTAGGTAGTGATGGCAAAGACCTTTCTGTATTTAGAAGGAGTGGTCTGCTTTACCTTTAAGAACTGCTTGTTAAAATTTGCAAGGGTGTTGTACCCGCATTCGTAGCAAATATTTACGATGCTCTGCTCGGTATCGATCAACAGCTTGCAGGCATAGCCCACCCTGATCTCGTTTAAAAAATCGATGTAGGTCTTCTTGGTACTTTTCTTAAAGTAATTGCAAAAGGCCGGAATGCTCATCCCGGCAATTTCCGCCACATCGGCCAGTGAAATGTGCTGCTGGAAAGTATCGATCGTATAACGAAAGACCTTATCTATTCTTTCCCGATCTTTTGCGTTGGCTAGTTCTACCATTTGGGTGGAAAGGGGCCTGTATTCCTTTCTTTCTGCCATGAGCTGCAGGCATTCACACAGTTTTATAATACGCAGGAAACCGGTAAGCCCATCGAGGGCTTTGATTAAGGGGCCCAGTCGCTGACGTGTTTCGCCGTAGAGCTGCAGGCCCTGCATAGAAATACCAAACAGCTCTTTTATTTCCCTGGCCTCGGGTATTTCCATAAAGGCCTCTCCCCAGAAGTCTTCGCGAAACTGAATCACCACCGCACTGGTGAACATATCCTGCCGCCTTTTCTGAAAAGTGTGCGGCACGTTTTTACCAATAAAGAAAACATCACCCGGCTGAAACTCACCGGCATAATTGCCTATAAAACTTAAGCCGTCGCCTTCAAGAAATAAAATAAGCTCATACTCTATATGCTGATGCCAGGGCACTTCAAAATGAGGTGTCTGAAAGGTAGCCGACACAAAAGAGGTGCCTTCTGCCTGTGGGAGCTTTTCTATTAAAGTTTTCATCTACACTCAGTCTGAATACTGTTCTTTAATATCTCCTGTTGCCAATACCCTTCAGCAACAGGCAGTTTACGCACTGTTAAACCGGATGCTATGAGCTGCACTGGCAAGCTGTACACCCTCTACTGCAAGAAGGTCTTCTTAAATCCCACCCGGTTCCTGCTGCTATGGATGGGAAAAATAGGAAATATCTCCCTGGCTACCTTAAGGAAGACCAGATTAAAATAGTTTATGTTTTGTGTTAAAAAGTGGTAGAACTCCTATATAAGAAGATATACATTGTAAACTAAAACTATTTTAAAATTATGCTGCGCCTTTTGCACGGTTTACTTCTGTTGCACACCATAACGGAAAATGTAAGGAGAAGTCCTTTCATTCATTCTTTTGCAGCTCGCCACAAACGATTGCAATTTTTTGTGCTCCAGGCTTAAAAAATGGTGAGCAAGCATTTTTAATTATTACAGTAAAGCCCAACCTACACATACCTGCTCTTTTTATGTATAGATTTTGGCACCTCCTCTATTAAAGTTTCGGTGGTAGACAGCCAGACCCAAAAAAGCATTGTCTCGGCAAGTTACCCCGATCAGGAGTCTGAGATTATTTCTACCAGGCCAGGCTGGGCCGAGCAGGCTCCGGAACTGTGGTGGG
>JASLAE010000421.1 GCA_030147305.1 Cesiribacter sp. | reverse complement strand
GGCCTGGAAACTTGTGCATCTTTGGCCTTCAAGGCTTTGAAGATTCTAGGACTGCCGTAGCGACTCTTGCTTTTCTTATGCTCCTCTTTCACCAAGGACAGTAGCTTTTCATTTTCTTGTGCTCTTTGTGATACGGCTCCTTTCAGGGAATCATAGTAGCCGCTTCTGCTCACCTTTAATACCTTGCACATCATCTCAACGGGAAATCTGGAACTGTGAGCAGTTATAAACCTGTAGATTTCCCGTCTCCCCTGGAGAAGATGCTGATAGCCTTTTTTAAGATTTCCCTTTCCACATCCCTGAGCTGTATCTTTAGCCTGGCGATCTCTGCCTCCTCGGCAGTGTGTCTGGGTTTCCCATGGCCGGTAAAACTAGCCTCCGGCTTCTCTTGATGCTCAGAGCGCCAGCGGTAGATAAGCTCTGGGCAAATACCCAGCTCTTTGGCCATTCATTTATATTCTCTCTCTGGTCTTGCTCAGCTCTACGGCCATCAGCTTGAATTCTTTGCCGAAGTTTCCGCCCGGCGGCCCGATTCACGCTCGTGACATAGCGTTAAGTTATAGGTTTTTCGCTTAACTCTCTGTCCTCTCAATTGTAGCAGCTCCATACACTTTAAGATCCTGAAGGACAGGGCAGAAAAAAGGTTGAGGATTGTCTATGATGAAAAATTAAATAATACCTCCTAAAGACCTTCTTTATCACCATTAGAACAAACGTAAGTTAAGAAGGCCTGAGGACAATAACAGGGCATAGAGCAGCATCAGCAAGGCAAGGATACGAAAGTTATCATGCTCAATTTTGGAAGCCTTACTCTCTAACTTTGCTATCTCCCTCCCTTTTTTTATGTCTAGCAGGTCATAGTAAAAAACATCCACCAGCTCTTGTAAAAACCGCTTCATATCAATATACAATAGGTCTCAAACTCCTGTTGATTATTTGCAAGCACAATTTATGCACCGAATGCTTTCTAACAGCAAAAAAACAGGTTAATATCATTTTTTTCCACATCGGCTGCAACAACTAAATTTTACGCTTTCATAGCGTGATTGCCAACGGTCATGCAACAGTGATTTAGCTTCAGCGTCGCGCTACCCTGCTTTACTTACCGCCCCGTAATTAAGATATTCCATTCTGCTCAATCAGTTAGGCTTTTATCTTCACAGACACCGGTAGCGCCAAAGCTGCTATAATACCAGAAAGGCACCTTCTAGGGGCTAAACTTAGGTCAGCACTACAGGGAAGAATCCCTTTTGAGCTTAGATGATGCAGAAGCATAGCTTCCTCTACATGCTTTACCAATAAACATCTAAGCCTCCTTTTTATAAAGAAACCCTATAAACGATCATATAGGCAAGCGCACGTTATCCTGCATCTTGGTTTATAAATCTTAAACTTTAAACATTATTGACTGAATGCAAGTCATTGAAGAATAATCAGGCATTTTGCCATAAACTTTTAAAAAGCAACTCATGTATCATCACGTAAAGAAATTAATGTACACCGTGCGTATAGGTACGCCTGATCCCAGATTTGGGAATATGCTACTGGAGCAATTTGGAGGAGCAAATGGAGAGCTGGCTGCTGCAATGCAATATTCTATTCAGGGTATCAATTGTGATGATCCAGGCATCAAAGATCTGCTAATGGATATTGGCACAGAAGAATTAAGCCATTTGGAAATCATTGGTACGTTAGCCCGCATGCACCTGAAACCAACCAAAGCATCTCGTGAGGCTGCTGAAGCCGATCCATTGGTAGCCATAGCAGGGGGCGGGGGGGTTGGCCTGTACAATTCCCAAGGCAATCCCTGGACAGCTGATTACCTTAAAATAACTGGTGAGCTGGATGTTGATTTAAGAAGCAACATTGCAGCGGAAGCAAGGGCTAAGATTGTTTATGAAAGACTGATAAACTTTTGTGATGATCCTGGCAGTAAAGATGCCCTTCAGTTTTTAATGACCCGTGAAATCACGCATTTAAAAGCTTTCATGGCCGCCTTGGATGTGTTGAGCAAAGATAAATTGGTTATAGGAAAAATTCCTCCAACGCCAGGCATTGTACAGCAGTTTTTCAATGATTCAACCGGCGAAGGAGATCATGGTGAAAAGGATATGCGAGGTCCCTGGAACAAAGGAAATGACATAGAATTTGTTGAAGCTCCTATCAAAATGGAAGCCCAGGTAACACAGCAGCAAATCGAAAAGGAAATCAAAAAAGCTACTAAGCGCTAGACGATAAATTTTTTAATCTAATAAATAGCAACACTATGGCTACAACAAAAAAAACTTCATCAACGAAAAGCAGTGCTAAGAAATCTACATCCAAAAAAGAGCCTGTAAAGTCAGCAGCACTTTTAGAATTTTTTGAAGATGGGTTAAAGGATATTCTTTGGGCAGAGCAACATTTAGTAAAGGCTCTGCCTAAAATGGCTAAGGCTGCGACTTCCGAAGAATTGAAGGCTGCCTTCGAAGAACATGTGGAAGTTACCAAAACACAAATTTCAAGACTTGAGGAAGTATTTAAACTTCTGGACAAAAAAGCAACGGCTAAAAAGTGCGAAGCAATGGCCGGATTGATAAAAGAGGGCGAAGAGCTTATCGAAGATACAGATAAGGATACTATGGTCAGAGATGTTGCCTTGATTTGTGGTGCGCAAAAGATTGAGCATTATGAGATTGCCTCTTACGGATCTTTAAGAACCATCGCCCAAGTGCTGGGTCTACAAGAAGCGGCAGCACTATTACAGGAGACCCTTGATGAAGAAGAAGAGACGGATCAGAAGCTGACGGATATTGCTGTAAATCACATAAATGAAGAGGCCAGCGAAGAGTAATAAACCAACTTAATTAACAGCCCCTCTGTTGTTACAGAGGGGCTTTTTTATATCATCATTAAAACCTTGAAGTATAAATACTGTATCCAGTTCTAAAGATTTTTGATAACAAGCCGGCCGTTCAAGGTACTGACTATGAAATTAATTGTGCAGGTGCAGGTTCATAGTCGATCAGAAAAAAAACTATATTTGATGCTCAAACCTCCAACTTGTTCCAAAAATTTATGCTTGACAGACGAGAACAGGATACTGGTCACAGAGATGGAGACCAGGCTGGCAGTTTACGCTCAGGCAGGGCAGTTACCTTTATTCTTCTGTTAGTATCACTCGTGTATCAACCTTTATTGTTGAGGGCACAAACTGAAGATGAAACTGTATTGGCGCAAAATCTCAAGCGCCTGAGCATAGAGGATCTATTGAACCTGGAGGTTACTTCAGTGTCCAGAAGAGCAGAAAAACTATCTGAAGTAGCTTCTGCCATTCAGGTGATCACACAGGAAGACATTCGCCGTTCGGGTGCTACCAGCCTGCCCGAAGCATTACGGCTAGCCACCAATTTGCAGGTTGCCCAGTTTAACTCCTATGCGTCCATCATCAGCGCAAGGGGCTTCAATTATATATTTGCCAACAAGCTGCTGGTGATGATCGATGGACGCACCGTTTACTCACCCCAATTTGCAGGTGTGTACTGGGATCTTCAAAGTGTTCTTTTGGAGGATATAGAACGAATCGAAGTGATCAGTGGTCCTGGAGGGACCATTTGGGGTGCTAATGCCGTAAATGGTGTCATTAATGTTATTACTAAAAGTGCTGCAGATACAAAAGGTCTTTATGCTTCGGCGGCCGCAGGTACTTATTTAAAACGGTTCGGTGCTTTACGTTATGGCGGCAAAATTGGCTCTAAACTTTCGTACCGAGTTTTTGCTCAACAAAACGATCGCAACAATACCTTTCTTCCCGATGGAAATAAACACGCTGATGAATGGGGATTGACGCATGGCGGCCTTCGTTTGGACTGGGCGCTCTCGAAGCAAAATCACCTGATGCTGCAGGGAAATCTCTACGACGGAAAGGAAGAAACAATGCCAAATTCCTCCACTTTCGATGCTCAGAATGTGATGGGCCGATGGACCCGTCAGTTTTCAGCAACTTCTGAATTGGTGGTGCAGGCCTATTTTGACCGTACCTGGCGGCAGGACAAGCCCAGTACTTTCGATGACGAATTAAAGACCTATGACCTCGAAATCGATCATCGCTTTGCTATTGGCAAAAGACATAGCTTACTATGGGGAATAGGCTACAGGCTCATGCAGAACCATTCAATTAATAATACTGATTTTGTAGCCCTCCTGCCTGCCAGGCGTAACATGGACCTCTATAGTGTGTTCTTGCAAGATGAAATTACATTGGTACCGGAGAAGTTTAGATTCATCCTTGGTACCAAGCTCCAGCATAATGAATTTACCGGATTAGAGATACAGCCCAGTGCTCGTATGGCCTACACACCCAATGCCAGCCATACCCTATGGGGTGCGATATCAAGGGCAGTAAGAACACCAAGCCGAATCGACAGAGACTATCATATCCCAGGCTATCCGGTTGCGCCTCCAGATCCCAGTGTCGCTGGGGGACCTAATTTTGATTCAGAGAAAGTGATTGCCTACGAACTGGGTTATCGGGCTCAGCCAGGCAGTAAGGTATCTCTTTCGCTGGCCGCTTTTTATAACCTGTACAAAGATCTTTACAGTGTTGATCCCCTGCCCGGCACCCAAACCTACCAGATCCAGAACAATACGGAAGGCTCTTCCTGGGGAGCGGAATTTGCAGGCACTTATCAGTTATTGCAAAACTGGCGGATTCGTGGTGGGTATACCTACTTTAACAAAGAGCTTCAAAACAAACCAGGCAGTGCTTTTAATTATGCAATTCTTGGAAATGATGCTGCCCATCGGGCACTTTTACAATCTTTTGTTGAACTGCCTGGAAATTTGCAGTTGGATGTCACAGGCCGTTATGTAAGCAGTCTGCCTAATCCTGCTGTTCCGGAATATTTTACCTATGATGCGCGTCTGGCCTGGCTTTATAAGGAATGGCTGGAGATCTCCCTTATTGGCCAGAACCTGGGAAAAGACAGGCATGTTGAATTTGCCAATGAAATTCCACGTAGTGTGTATGGTAAGGTAACATGCCGATTCTAAATAAACATATTATATATCAAGTTGTACTCACCACTTTACTGCTAAGTAGGGTCGTAACAGGCTCTGCACAAACTCCTGAAGTAAAGGATTATCAGATAAAGGCTGCTTTTCTATTCAATTTTACTCAGTTTGTGGAATGGCCGTCAGGTGCCTATGCAGCAGGAGAACCCCATTTTGTGATTGGCATTCTCGGAGAAGACCCCTTTAAATCATTTCTGGATGAACTTGTAGCCGGCGAGCGAGTGCAGGGTAGAAAGATCGTAATCAGGCGCTTTGCGCAGGTGGAGGAAGTGAAGAATTGCCAGATCTTGTTTATTCATGATCTCAAGAAAGATAAGCTGAAGCATGCCTTATCAGGTATTAAGGGAAAACGTATGCTGACTGTAAGTGATGAAGCTACTTTCTTAGAAACAGGCGGGATGATACGCTTTGTAACTTTGAACCAAAAGATTCAGTTACAGATCAACCCAGATGCTGCCAAAGCAGCTAACCTGAATATAAGTGCAAAGCTGCTTAGATTAGCTGAAATAGTAGTACCTGATTAGTCTAAGTAGCCGATGTTATTCAAGGATTTACCTATACAACGGAGACTTATATCGGCCAATTTGCTGATCAGTGGTGTAGTACTGATATTGACCTGTGCGGCCTTATTTTCTTACGAGTATTATAATTTTCGGGAAACAACGATCAGGCAGTTATCCATTCTTGGAGAAATTACTGCCGCTAACAGTACAGC
>JASLAE010000405.1 GCA_030147305.1 Cesiribacter sp. | reverse complement strand
CAGGAACTACCGCAGACTGGAGAAGCTGGCCTCTAACCGCAGACAACAAGTGGATGCGTGGGCCGGCCTGATGGAAACCTACTACCTGAGAGAGCATTTGGATTCAACAATCTATTATGCAAATCAGCTGACGGAACAAAGTGGTGCTGCAGCCAACCTGATGAGCAAGGCCCTGTTACTAAAAGGCAAAGTGTTTTTAGCTCGGAAACAGTACGATGAAGCCAGTACTTTCTTTAACCAGACGGTAGCACTGGCCAAAGACGAAAACGCAGCAGAAGCATATTACTTAACTGCTTACATACAGTATCAACAAGGGCAGTACAAAGAATCAGTAGAAAAACTCTTTGGCTATAACAGTCAATTCTCTGCTTTTAAATTCTGGCTTGGAAAGTCATTTCTGCTGATCGCAGAAAACTATGTGAAAATGGGAGAACATTTTCAGGCTCAGGAAACACTTCGCTCTATCATACAAAATGCTACAGAACCCTCCATTGTTGAAGAAGCTAAAAATCGTTTAAGCGAACTGGAGCAAGAAGAGGCTGCACAGCAAATACAGCCCGACAGCATCGAGACAGGTCTCAAATAATAGCACTTATTGTACATGAACAAACCTTGGGCATTACTGGCCACCTTTATGTCTCTGGCTGCGGCCGCGCATGCGCAGCAACAGCAGCCATGGGAAGAAGGAGAAATAGAGGCTGAACAGGTAATCATTGTTAAAGAAAGAGAAAACGAGCTTCCTCCGGCAACGCGTAGTTATCAGAAGATACCACCGCAGCAGCCTAAGCAGGAAGCTAGAAACCTGTCTTTTAAAAGCAGCGACCCCATTCTTTCGTTACAGCCAATCCAGCCAGGGGTAAGGGTTTTGAAAATGAAGCAGGATCCACCTGCACCTTACTTTCAGCGATATATAAAGGCAGGGATTGGCAATTATGTAAGCCCATTGCTGGACGTGCACGTGAGCAGCCCTCGGCAGGCTTCCTTTCTCTATCATCTGCAACTGCGGCACGAATCTGCTGCGCGTGGACCGGTAGATGGCGGTAGAAGCAGCTGGGGTGAAAATATGTTGCGTGCAGAAGGCACACTGATTGGCAAAAGTGCACGCATTACAGGCAGCGGCTGGTACTCCAATAACCGCTATAATTTTTATGGTTATGATGAGGACCAGTTAGAACCTGACAAAAGTGATCTGAAGCAGGTATACAACAGGGTTGGTGTACGGGCAGATCTTGAAAACGTAGATCAGAAAAAATTGATCCTGAAAGGATCTGCGGCCATTAGCCGTACCAGCACAAACCGTGAGGTAAGTGAAAATAAAGCAGAAGTTGATGCTAACATGAATTACATCATCAACGATATGCTTGGTTTACACTTAAACGGAAGCTTATTGCTGAGCACTTACGAAGATGTTGAAAGTCGTAACAGGAGCCTTTTTAGATTACAGCCCGGTTTCAATACCAAATTTGGAGCCCTGCGGATAGACGGAGGCTTTACGTTTGCCTGGGAAAATGATACCACCATCAATGCAGATAAGCTGCATGTATTCCCAAGGGCCGAAATAAGTGTAGAACCCCTTGAGAATGTAAAAGTATTTGGTGGTATCCGGGGTGATGTATTACCTGTTACTTATGATCTGCTTAGTCGCCAGAATCCTTTTCTAAACCAGCAACTGCCACTGCTTTTCACCCAGAATACAATAGAGTTATATGGTGGAGCATCGGCCAGCCTGCCAGGTGGTTTTGGCGCTGCAGCTGGTTTTGCTGTGGCTAAGCTCAAAAACATGTACTTCTTCGTAAACAACGAAACTGATACTACCCGTTTCGATGCTATTTACGAATATGGCAACACCCCATATGCAAATGTATACGGGCAAATGACCTTCTCTAGAAGTGAACGATTTGGTGCGCGCTTACGCGCAGATTATTATAGCTACACACCGGAAGAAATTGCTGAGCCATGGCATCAGCCTAATGTAAAGGTTGAAGCTGATTTTCAGTACAATATTTACGATAAGATCTATCTTGATGCGGAGGCTTTTGTCCTTGGAGGTATCAAGGCCCGTACCATTGGTACCGAAAATGGGGTAACAAAGTTAGATCCTGTGGTAAACCTTACGCTGGGGGGCGAGTATCGCTTCTCACCGCAGGCTACTGCGTTTATTCGCTTCCATAATCTACTGAACAAAGAATTTGAACGTTTTCAGAACTATCCATCCCGTAAACTGCTGGTTCGGGTAGGTGCTACCTATGCATTCTGATAATTAAGGAATTAAGAAATAAATCCTGTAGAAGCTGATTTCTGTTTTATTAAGTCTTCAAAATTACGTGCCGTTGGCTTTAAGCACTGTTGTTATTAAATTTGGAGTTTACCAGTAATTCAGAAAATTATGTACGATCAGGAAAAGCTGAACAATTACGAGGAAAACAGCTATACGCTGCAGCAGGATGACGAGTATGGTTTGCCTGAGGCAGAATATAGCCCCCTGGAGCAGGATCAGCCTGTTGCACAACAGCATGAGCCAATCCGCCACAAAAGGGAGATTGATCTTCAGCCACAGCAAAATTCCTCCTCCTGGCCTATTTGGGTAGGATTAACAGTTTTATTAGCAATTGCAGGTTTTTCCCTGTATTATTTTGTATTTAATACTTCCGAACAGGAAATCGCTACGCCGGTAGTAAGTCAGACCCAAGAGCCTGTGCAAGCGCCGGAAGTGGTTGAACAAGCTCCCGCAGAGGAGTCCTGGACGCCAACTCCGGCTGCGCCAAAAGAAGGAAGTATTACAGCAATATCTGGAAAAACAGGCCGTTACTACGTTGTTGTTGGAAGCTTTATAGATGGAGACCTGGCAGGTGATTATGCAAAGAAACTTGCAGCCCAGGGAAAACAGGTGACCCTGATAGAACCAACCGGAGGACGTAAATTCTACCGTTTGGGCATTATGGATGCTGCCTCTTTTTCTGAAGCCTCTGCACAACTTGACGATCTAAAAAGCACTTTTGGTCAAGAAATCTGGGTGTATAAGTACTAAACAAAAACATGATCCTTTTGCAAATTTCTACTGTCGCCTCGGATACTACCGGGGCGGCTGCGCAAGGAGAGGCGTCCGTTTCTCTTCTGGACCTTTTAATCAATGGCGGATGGGCAATGATACCTATCGGTCTGTTGTCTCTTTTGGCAGTGTATGTTTTCGTGGAGCGATTGCTTACCATAAAAAGAGCTGCCAAAACACCCGTTCAATTTAGCGACAAGATAAAACAGCTGGTACTGAACGGCGACATCAATGGTGCCCGCCTGTTGTGCAACCAGTCAGATACTCCTGTTGCGCGGATGCTTGAAAAAGGATTGAGCCGTATTGGCAGCCCACTGAAAAACATTGAGGTTTCTATTGAAAACGTAGGCCGCATAGAACTCTACAGACTGGAAAAGAACCTGTCACTGATGGCCACCATTTCCGGTGCCGCCCCTATGATTGGTTTCCTGGGTACTGTAACAGGTATGATCACCGCTTTTATTGCCATTGCACAGGAAGAAGGATCCGTAAGCCCTAAATTACTTTCAGCAGGTATTTATGAAGCAATGATTACCACGGCAGCAGGCCTGCTGGTAGGTATCATGGCCTACCTGATGTACAACTACCTGGTAGCCCAGGTACAAAAAGTTGTGCACATGATGGAATACAACAGTATCGATTTCATAGACTTACTTCAGGAACCTAACTGATATGCCACTACAATCTAAATTCAAAGCAGATCCGGCATTCAGTATGTCGTCCATGACGGACATCATTTTTCTGCTCCTGATTTTCTTTATGTTGACCTCGAACTTCATCACACCTTCAGGCCTGAGTGTGAGTTTGCCGGCTGCAAAGAAATCTGAGATCGTGATGCAGAAAACGAGTGTCACTATCACCGAAGATCTGCAATACTTTGTAAATAATCAGCCCGTAAGCCGGGATCAGATCCAGTCAGTCCTGAGTCAGGAACTTTCCGGAACTGATCAGGCAGGTGTGGTTGTTCTGCATGTAGACAGGGCAGTACCTACTGAGTATTTTGTTGAAGTAGCTGGTATTGCAGCGGCACTCAATGCAAAAGTGTCCATTGCTACAAAGCCAGGAGATAATTAAGCACATTCAATATGTCGGAGCGGGAGAAAAAAAATAAGATGATCGGGGCAAGTGTTTCAGCAGGTCTTCACCTGTTGGTACTACTTGCTTTCTTGTTCATCATGGCCTGGAAAGCACCTAACCCCCCGGCTCCGGAAGTAGGCATTGAACTCAATTTCGGTACCGATCTTGCCGGAGAAGGAGAAGAGCAACCAGAAACCCCCTCACCACAACCAGAGCCAGAGGCAGAACAAATAGCGGAATCTCAGCAGGCGCAGTCACAACCAGAGCCTGTTCAGGAACCAGTGGTTACTCCGGAAGAGGCAAAGCCAACACCCACGGAACAAACCGTTGAGGAAGTAGTGACCCAGCAGGAACCAAGCCCTGTAGCGCAGGAGGAGGTTGTGAAACCAAAGCCTAAACCTCAGCAGCAGCCAAAGCCGGAAGAGAAACCGAAAGAAACTGTTAAACCTGCACTGTTCCCCGGAGAAACTGATCGTGAGAGCAGCAGTACTGCTCAGAAATCAGCCAGCCAGGGTGATCAACCAAACAAAACCGGCGATCAGGGTGACGAAAAAGGCAAGACGGATGCTCGTGCCCTTTACGGAGAACAGGGTGGAGGCAATAATGGTCCACAGCTAAGCCTTACCGGCTGGCGCTTCGATCACCTGCCCAATGATGCAGACAAAAGCAGTGAAAATGGCCGAGTAGTGATTGAATTTACAGTAGATGATCAGGGCTATGTGATCAGCTCTAAAATTAAGGAAACAAGCGTAAGCTTAAATGTGGCCCAGTTCTATAAGAGACTGGTGGAAAAGTCTACCTTCGAAAGAACCGATGCAGGTATGGTACCACCCACTACTACCGGTACGGTTACGTATATCATCAAATCCCGCTAATCTTTAATGGATTATCGCCAGACCCTGGAGTACCTCTTCGGGATGCTGCCCATGTTTCAGCGTGTGGGTGCGGCTGCTTTCAAAAAAGACCTTAGTAATACCATACGGTTCTGCAAAGCCCTGGATTATCCGCAGCTAAAATTTCCAGCTGTTCATGTTGCAGGTACCAATGGGAAAGGCAGTTCATCGCATACCCTGGCAGCTATTCTGCAATCTGCCGGCTATAAGACTGGCCTCTACACCTCCCCACACCTAAAAGATTTTACTGAACGCATTCGAATCAATGGTGCGTGCATCCCCCAGCAGGCTGTGGTTGAATGGGTGGCTCATCATAAAACCCTTATAGAAGAAATCCAGCCTTCTTTTTTTGAATTAACAGTAGCGATGGCCTTTGACTGGTTTGCTACTGAAAAGGTGGATATCGCTATTATTGAAACCGGTATGGGTGGACGTCTGGACAGCACCAATGTAATTCACCCCCTGTTGTGCCTGATCACCAGAATTGGCATGGATCATACAGCCTTTCTAGGAGATACGCTACCCGCCATCGCCGGTGAAAAAGCAGGGATCATCAAGCATAAAGTACCGGTAGTCATCAGTCAGCATCAGCAGGAGGTTGCCCATGTTTTCGAGGAAACTTCAAAAAAATTAGCGGCACCACTCTTTTTCGCTGAAAAGACTTATGAGGTTAGCTTGGAAGAAGCTGGTTTGCTAAAGATTTTCAAAGAAGGTCAACCCTGGCTGGAACATCAGCCCACAGATTTAAGGGCTACTTATTATGCGGCAAATTTGCCCGGTGTGCTCAAAATTATTGAATTGCTGCAACAGAACAGGTATGTGATTCCGAAAGATGCTATTGCAGCTGGAATTGCCGGGGTTTGTCAGTTAACCGGCTTGAAAGGGCGCTGGCAGGTACTTCACCAACAGCCAATGGTG
>JASLAE010000387.1 GCA_030147305.1 Cesiribacter sp. | reverse complement strand
AACGGTCCGTATCAATGGCATGGATGTACTGGAACATCCACTCAGGGTGCGCCATCAGCTTGGCTACCTGCCGGAGCATAATCCGCTTTACCTGGACATGTATGTGCATGAATACCTTCGCTTTATAGGGTCTCTGCATAAACTGGGAGGTAAACTATTGCGCCAGCGGGTGAAAGAGGTTGTTGCCTTGTGCGGGCTGGAACGGGAGCAAAATAAAAAGATACAAGCACTCAGCAAGGGCTACCGGCAGCGGGTGGGCCTCGCCCAGGCCCTGGTGCATGACCCGTCGGTGCTGATCCTGGATGAACCCACCACCGGACTGGATCCAAACCAGATCGAAGAAATTAGGGAGGTGATCCGCAGCATTAGCAGTAGAAAGACAGTGTTGTTCAGCACACATATTATGCAGGAGGTGCAGGCCCTGTGCCAGCGGGTGATCATTATTAACCGGGGTAAACTGGTGGCGGACAGTCCGGTAAATCAGCTTCAGCAGCAACCTGCTGGCGGCCGCCTGATTCGGGTTGAGTTTGAAACCCCAGTAAACCCTGCGCTTTTTCAGCAGGTAGAGGGTATTCACCGGGTTGAGGCTGCCGGTCCTGCGCAATACCTGCTGTACACAACAGAAGACCTGGGCGTACGCGCACGCATCTTTAGGCTCGCCGCCGATAATGACCTGCCCATGGTGGGATTACGGCTGGAAGAAAACTCATTGGAGAAAGTTTTTCGGGAGCTTACGCAACAATCCACCCTCGCATGAAAGAAGTATTTCTAAAAGAAGTAAACAGCTTCCTCAATTCCCTCATTGCCTATATTGTACTCAGCGTTTTCCTGATTGGGGTCGGGCTGCTGGTATGGGTTTTTCCCGAGACCTCGGTGCTTGAGTGGGGTTATGCCGATCTGGAGACACTTTTTTCCTTTGGCCCTTATGTATTGCTTTTTCTGCTGCCGGCCATTACCATGCGCATGTTTGCAGAAGAAAAGAAAGGAGGAACGCTGGAACTGCTCTACACACGCCCCCTTACCGACTGGCAGATTATACTTGGCAAGTACCTGAGCAGCTTGTTGCTGCTGCTGCTGGCATTGCTGCCTACTTTACTGTACTATTATAGTTTGCATGAGCTGGGAAATCCGCAGGGAAATATCGATGCGGCGGCGGTTGCGGGCTCATACCTTGGCTTATTTTTGCTGGGTGCTGTGTTTGCAGCCGTTGGGGTTTTTGCTTCCTCACTTACAGAAAATCAAATCGTTGCTTTTCTCGTTGCGCTTTTCCTGTGCTTTATTTTGTACACTGGCTTTAGTTCACTGGCAAGCATTGATGTGCTGAGCAGCAAAGGGTATGTGGTGCAGCAACTGGGTATTCTTTATCATTACAATGCCCTGAGCAAAGGCCTGATCGATTCCCGAAATGTAATCTATTTCATCAGTATGATCATCCTGATGCTGATGCTGACAAAACTGGTGCTGAGCAGCCGTAAATGGTAAATTAACCAATGGAGATTCAGAGAACCCAACATAGTGGTGCCCCAAAAAAGATTGAAGACCTGCTGCGCTTTGGTATTGGCCTTGTATTGCTGCTGATCCTGAACGTATGGGCGGCAGACCATTTCTTTCGTGTGGACCTCACTGAAGATAAACGTTATTCCATTACCCCGGCAACCAAAGCCCTGTTGCAGGAGCTGGAAGATGTGGTATATGTAGATGTTTACCTGGAAGGTGATGTACCGGCTGGCTTTAAACGGCTGCAGCGCAGCATTCGTGAAACGCTGGAAGAATTTCAGACCTATGCCGGTGGTAATGTGCAGTACAATTTCATAGACCCTGCCACAGCAGTGAGTCAGACTGCACGCAATGAATTTTATGCTAATCTGGCACAAAAAGGCATTCAGCCGACCAATATTTTTGATACTGATGAAGGCAAACGTACTGAAAAGCTGGTATTCCCGGGTGCGCTTGTAAGCTTTGGCGGTCAGGAACGGGGGATAATGTTGCTGCGCGGTAATATGGCAGCAACACCTGAGGAGCGACTGAACCAGTCAGTAGAAGGAGTGGAGTACCAGCTGGCATCGGCCATCCGTGAACTTACGCAGCAGGGCAGGCCCAGGGTTGGCTGGCTGGTGGGTCAGGGAGAATCAGATTCGCTGCAGGTGGTAAGCATTCAGCAGGCGCTGGAACAACAGTATCAGTTGCAGGAAGTACGGCCCGAGGGATTGTCACAGCAGCCCCCGGTCGCAGTTATCATTGCCAATCCCACCCAAACCTATACAGAACAGCAAAAATTTATGCTGGACCAGTATGTGATGCAGGGTGGTAATTTGCTCTTATTTCTGGATGCGGTGCGTGTAAATATGGACAGTTTGGGCCAGGAAGGAACTGTGGCTGTGCCGCAGCCGCTGGGCATAGAGGATCTGCTTTTTCGCTGGGGCCTTCGGCTAAACCAAAACCTGGTGCAGGACCTGAGTGCCGGCGGCTATCCGATTGTGGTAGGTAATATGGGAGATCAGCCGCAGGTGCGCATGATGCGCTGGCCATTCTTCCCGGTAATGAATAATTATGCCCAGCACCCCATAGTGCGCAATCTCGATGCTACCTACGCCCGCTTTGTCAGTAGTCTGGACACTGTGCAGGCACAGGGAATTAGGAAAGTTCCGCTGATCTACACCTCTCAATACAGCCGCCTCTTTGATGCGCCAGTACGGGTAAGTGTAGAAGACCTGCGGCGCGATATCCGTCCGGAGAGTTACAATGCAGGCCCGCAGCCTATTGCTTACTTGCTGGAGGGCACGTTCACCTCCGTATATAAAAACCGTTTTCTGCCGGAAAGTGTGGACGATCGTAATTTTAGACCAGATGGAAAAGGAAGTAAAATAGTGGTGGTGGCCGATGGTGATTTTCCCCAAAATGAAGTTAACCGCAGAACACAGGAGGCCCTGCCGCTGGGTGCCGCCCCTTTTACACAGCAGATCTTTGCCAACGAAGAGTTTATTCTGAATGCGATGGCCTATCTGAGTAATGAGGGTGGGCTCATCCTGGCAAGAAATAAGGAAGTAAGCATCCGGCCACTGGATCCTGTGCGGGTAGAGTCTGAGAAGACCTGGTGGCAAACGCTTAACCTGGTAGTGCCGGTGTTGCTGGTGCTGGCCTTAGGCATTGGCCACTACAGCTGGCGTAAAAGAAAATATACTCGCTTCCATAAATCTGAAGAAGCATGAGAAGCATGACAAGAAAGAACTGGGCTCTGGCCATAATTTTAGTTGTGCTCACTGGCGTGTTGGGAATTATGTTGAGCAGTAAGAGAACTGCAACCAACATGCAGGTAAATAAAACGCTTTTTGCTGTGGCAGATACAGCGGCCATAGATAAAATTGTACTTCGGCAGCCCGATGGCCTAGTACAAACCCTGAACAGGCGAAATGGATACTGGCAACTTAATGATAACCATGCTGTAGATCCGGCCATTATGCAGCTAATGCTCAGTGCCCTGAGCCAGGTACAGGTCAAACGTCCGGTTGCTCGCAACCAGCAGGAAGAAGTGCTGGATCAACTTTCCAGCCAGGGCGTAGAAGTAGAGCTTAACGACTCTCCTGCGAATCGTTTTGTGGCAGGTGGCAGGGCAGAAGATGCCATTTCATATTTTGCCAGAGACGATCAGGCATATGTGGTGGAGCTCCCTGGTTATTCCAGCTTTATCAGTGGCATATTCTACCTTAAGGAAGGTGATATGCGAAACAAAATGCTCACTACTTTAAACAGCATGAATTTTCAGGGGCTCGATGTGGTGTACCCGGCCGATTCAGTACAAAATGTGAGCATTCGTTTCCAAGACAATATGTTAGGAGCAGTGGGCATAGAACGGCCCGACAGTACGGTGCTTTTCCAGTATATGATGATCTACGAGCCCCTGCAGATTGCAGGTTATTTAACGCCCGGAGAAGATCCTGGTTACGATAGTCTGTTACAAACAGCACCACAAGCCATCTTTAGTATGCATACGGTTGGGAATACAGAAGGGCTAAGGTTGCAGCTATACCCGCCATTGCCGGGGCGGCCGTACAGGCTTGGATATCTACCTAAGCAAAAAGAAGCTGTGCTGATAGATGAACGCCTTGCACAGGCCATGCTCATTAGAAGAGAAGATTTGATGCTGCGCGAGTAGTCGCTTCAGCAGGGCTGTTACCTGGCTCAGATTAAATAGAGCCCGAATTGCAGAAAGCTTGGAAAAAAGCCGCTTTCTTGTTAAACTGCTTCTAGGTGTTGCCTCTTTTTTTTTTAACTTTAAGCCGCTAAATCGAACCAGACTTTTCAACGCTGCATATGAAGTTTATCGTTTCTTCCTCCGCACTTCTGAAGCAACTCTCGTCCATAAGTGGCGTGATTACCTCCAATCCGGTAGTACCTATACTGGAGAATTTTTTGTTTGAGATCAATGACGGGGCGCTGAAAATAACAGCTTCCGATCTGCAAACCAGCATGATTACCGAGATGGAAGTGGAAGCCCGTGAGAGTGGCAGCATTGCTGTACCGGCCCGCATTCTCATGGATACTATGAAGAACCTGCCCGAGCAGCCGGTCACCTTCAGCATCGATGAAGAAACCTATACCATTGAGATCTCTTCTGACAATGGCCGTTACAAGCTTGCCGGTGAAAATGCAACCGATTTCCCCCGCACGCCTGAAGTGCACGATCCCTACGGTGTTGATATTCCGGCTGATACATTACAGAATGCCATTGCCAACACCCTTTTTGCGGTAAGCAATGACGAGCTGCGCCCGGCCATGACTGGTGTTTATATTCAATTACGCGATACTAATGCAACCTTTGTTGCTACAGATGGCCACCGGTTGATCCGCTACCGCAGGGTAGATGTAGCAGCTGATATGGACAACAACATCATTATACCTAAGAAAGCCCTGAATCTGCTACGCGCCACGCTGCCTTCTGGTGCTACCCCTGTTACCATTGAATTCAATGCTTCGAATGCATTCTTCAGGTTCAACAATGTTAGAATGATCTGTCGCCTGATCGATGAGCGTTTTCCGGATTATGAAAATGTAATTCCGGTTGACAATAACAATAAAATGGTAATTAACCGTATGGAGTTTCTTAGCTCTATGAAGCGGATTGCCATCTATGCCAACAAAACTACCCACCAGGTTCGGCTAAAGATTACCGGCAGTGAACTGCAGATCAGTGCAGAAGACCTTGACTTCTCCAACGAAGCCACTGAACGCCTAAGCTGCGATCATGATGGGGATGACATAGAGATTGGCTTCAATGCCCGTTTCCTGATAGAGATGCTCAATAACCTGGATTCATCAGATGTGCAGCTGAATCTGAGCAAACCAAACCGGGCTGGTCTCCTGGTACCCCGTGATAAAGACGAGAACGAAGATATTCTTATGCTGGTGATGCCAGTGATGCTTAACAACTACGTTTAGCATCTGTAAATATAAAGCTAAAGTGAAGCAGCCTCATGGGCTGCTTTTTTTGTTTGCGCAACATGTGCTTTTTAGAGGCAGGAACACTAACGAGGGCATTGCGAACTGATTAATTCAAAATTAGACTCCAGCACTTCAATTGCTATGCCGTATCAAGGCGGTACAGATCGTATCGAACAGGTTTATTCACAGGTTGGATCTAAATGCTTCAATAACAGCACAATGTAAGTTTGCTGCCAATAATCTTAATCACTTCTGTTTTTGATTCGTTTACTTTACAAACCATTGCATAGCATGGAGGCTATAAGAAATGAAAGTTGCAGTGATTGGATCAAGAACCTTCGAAGATTATGATCTTGTAAAAGATACCTTAAGATGCATACATATCACAGAAATTGTATC
>JASLAE010000355.1 GCA_030147305.1 Cesiribacter sp. | reverse complement strand
GTGAAGACCAGCCAACCCATAGCCGAGGTACAGCCCACCATGTGGGGTCTTTTCTTCGAAGATATTAACATGGGCGCCGATGGCGGCGTATATGCGGAACTGGTGAAAAACCGCTCCTTCGAGTTCGATACTCCCCTGATGGGCTGGAAAGAACTGAACAAAAAAGAAACGGGCGGTACCGTGCTGGTGCAGAACATTGGTAATCTAAATCCGGCCAACCGCCGCTTTGCCCGCATCAAGCTTACTTCTGCAGAAGGCAACTACGGTATTTCTAACGAAGGCTTCCGCGGCATGGGCATCAAAGAAGGCAATCAGTATGATTTCTCGGTGATGGCCCGCCAGCAACCCGGCAGCAATATTGCCCTCACTGTAGAGCTGGTGGATAGCACTGGCAAATCTTTGGGTACTGCCAGTGTAAAGCCGGAGGGTGAGCAATGGAAAACCTATACTGCCAGCATTACCGCCACCGCTACCGAACCAAAAGCTAACCTTAACCTTTGGGCCAAAGGTACCGGCGAAATTGACCTGGATATGATCTCCCTTTTTCCCAAAGATACCTGGAAGGGACGTCCCGGCGGCCTGCGCAAAGACATGATCCAGCTGCTGGCCGATATGAAGCCGGGCTTCCTGCGTTTTCCCGGAGGTTGTATTGTAGAAGGCCGTACGCTGGATGAGCGCTTCCAGTGGAAAAAAACCATTGGTCCGGTAGCAGACCGCGACCTGATCGTGAACCGCTGGAATACCGAATTCAAACACCGCCTGACCCCCGACTATTACCAGAGCTTTGGCCTGGGTTTCTTTGAATATTTTCAACTGGCTGAAGACATTGGCGCAGAGCCCCTGCCCATCCTGAACGCCGGCATGGCCTGCCAGTTCAATACCGGTGAAGTAGTGCCGCTTGATCAGCTGGATTCTTATGTACAGGATGCCCTGGACCTGATTGAATTTGCCAACGGACCTGCTACCAGCGAATGGGGTAAGAAAAGAGCCGAAATGGGTCACCCCGAGCCTTTCAACATGAAATACCTGGGCGTGGGTAACGAACAGTGGGGCGAGCAGTACATTGAGCGTTTCAAAGTGTTTGAAAAAGCCCTGAAGGCTAAATACCCCGATGTTGTGCTGATTACCACCACCGGTCCTTTCCCGGAGGGTGAGGAGTTTGAATACCTCGATAAAACACTTCGGGCAATGGATGCAGAGCTGATCGACGAGCACTACTACCGTCCGCCGCAGTGGTTCAGAGACAATGCGACCCGCTATGACAGCTACGACCGCAACGGCCCTAAAATATTTGCCGGTGAATATGCAGCCCAGAGTGTGGCCATTGCCAGCCCGGACAATAAAAACAGCTGGGAAACGGCCCTTTCCGAAGCAGCCTTTATGACGGGTCTGGAGCGCAATGCCGAAGTAGTGGTGATGGCTTCCTATGCCCCGCTCTTTGCCCATGCCGAAGGCTGGCAGTGGACCCCTGACATGATCTGGGTAGATAACCTGCAGGCTTATGGTACCCCTAATTACTATGTGCAAAAAATGTTCTCTACGAATAGCGGTACCCACGTAGTGCCCATGCTTCATCAGGATAAAGCAGTAACCGGCCAAAATGGTCTCTATGCCTCGGCTGTAAGAGATAATAAAACCGGCGAAATTGTCCTGAAAATTGTAAACGTGACCGACAAAACGCAAAGCAGTGAAACCTTGCTGGAGGGGGTTAAAAAAGCAGGAGCCAATGCAAAAATGACGGTGCTGAAAAGCGACAAGCTGGATGCGGTTAATACCCTGGAAAACCCCATTAATATCAAGCCGGAGGAGCAAACGGTAAAAATAAAAGGAAACAAGGTAAATGTAGCCCTGGCGCCCTATTCAGTATCAGTTATTAGAATTAAAACAACCTAAGCAATCGTGCGTCTGGGTGCGGCAAATATGCCGAAGGCTTAGCTTATACACGAAACGGCGTCGATTAAAACTCGAAAGTATGCGGACAATCAACTTACAGAAGAAACTAATTGCAGCCTTCATGCTAAGCCTGGCAGGCCTTGGATGGGCATGCTCTGGTAATACAGATAAAAGCCAGGAAAGCAACACGAACAGCCAGGCTGTTGCCGATACGGCAACAGCAGTAAGCAGTACAACTTTTGGTAAAATGCCCGATGGTACAAACGTACACCTCTATACCCTTACCAACGGTAAAGGTACCGAAGTACAAATTACCAACTATGGCGCGGCCATCACCTCCCTGAAGGTTGCCGACAATGAGGGTACAGTGGAAGATGTAGTGCTTGGCTTCGACTCGCTCTCAGGCTACCTGCAGCAGGGGGTTCCTTACTTTGGCGCCATTGTGGGCCGGTATGGCAACCGCATTGCCAATGCCCGTTTTGCAATAGATGGTCAAACCTATCAGCTCGCCGCCAACGACGGACCCAACCATTTACACGGTGGCGAAAAAGGTTTTGATAAAGTGTTGTGGGAAGCATCGCCGCTTCAGGATCAGGCGGCACGGGCTTTAAGGCTTACCTACACAAGCAAAGATGGAGAAGAAGGTTATCCCGGAAATTTAAATGTAGAAGTTGTGTATACACTTACCGAGGATAATGAGCTGAAGATTGCCTACAAGGCCACAACAGATAAGACAACCGTGGTTAACCTCACTAACCATGCTTACTTCAACTTAAGTGGTAATTTAGGAGCACCTATCCTGGATCATCAGGTTATGTTGAACGCAGACCGTTTTATCCCTGTGAATAATACCCTGATTCCAACCGGTGCGCTGCAGCCTGTAAAAGGTACCCCTTTTGATTTTACTTCGCCTATTGCTATTGGTGAAAGGATTAATGCAGCCGACGAGCAAATTAAGTTTGGCAAAGGGTATGATCACTGTTGGGTTCTGAATGGAGAAGCGGGTGAAATGAGCCTGGCAGCGACTGTTTTCGAACCTAACAGCGGCCGTTATATGGAAGTCTTCACCACTGAGCCGGGTATTCAGTTCTATACAGGCAATTTTCTGGATGGCTCCCTTACAGGCAAAGGAACCACCTACGCACACCGCACTGGTTTCTGTCTGGAAACAGAACATTTTCCTGATTCGCCCAATCAGCCCAAGTTTCCATCGGTTACCCTGCAGCCTGGCCAGACTTACCAGACCCAGACAACTTATAAGTTTACTACAAAAGAAGCACAGGATACCAAATCCTAAAGCCGGGCCGGGCAGCCCTTTTGTATACAAACGATTGTTAAAGCCTCTTTCACACCCTTTAGATACTCCTGATAAGATAAATTTCAGGAGTATCTTTTTATAAAATTTTTTAAGTGTAAAAAAAACAGTTATATTGAATTAGCGCAGGCGGCTAATTTTTTGCATTCGAAATGCCAGAAACGGGCGAATGGAGCAGGGGACTTAAAAGCCTGATTTTTCATCAGGCTTATAGGGAATACTTAAAGCAGAGCATTTGAATTTTTTTGTGCGTCACCACGAAGAACACAACTAGCATGTTAGCAATCAAAAATCATTTTTACCGGGTCTTTTGCTTTACCTTTCTTATCCTGGTATTCACCGCTGCAGTTGTACAGGCGCAAAACTCGGAAATGCGCGTGCACGATCCGGTTATGATCCGGCAGAACGGCACCTACTACCTTTTCTCTACAGGTCCTGGAATTGCTGTTTGGTCCTCTCCCGACCTGAAAAGCTGGGAGCGCCAAAAGCCGGTATTCGATACACCACCCCAATGGGCGGTAGCTGCCATTCCAAGCTTTAAAGGTCACATCTGGGCACCTGATATTGCAGAGCACAATGGCACCTATTACCTCTACTATTCAGTTTCCGCTTTTGGAAAAAATACTTCGGCCATCGGGCTGGCTACCAACAAAACGCTGGATCCTAAAGATCCTGCCTATCAATGGGTAGATCATGGCCAGGTAGTGCAATCGGTGCCGGGCAGGGATCTCTGGAATGCTATAGACCCCAATCTGATCAAGGATGAAGCAGGCCAGCCCTGGCTAACTTTTGGTTCTTTCTGGGGAGGCATGAAACTATTTAAGCTGGATCAGGAGCTGAAAAAGCCGGCAGAACCCCAGGAGTGGTACACCGTGGCCCGCCGTGCCCGGGAATGGAATACACCCGACACCACAGCGGCACCTGCTGCCATAGAGGCCCCATTTATCTTTAAAAAGGGGGACTTTTACTATCTGTTTGTTTCTTACGATTACTGCTGCCGGGGTGTAGAAAGCACCTATAAAATAATGGTGGGTCGCTCCAAAGATATTCGGGGCCCTTACCTGGACCGCAAAGGAGGTCCTATGCTCGACGGGCAGGCAACCCTTGTGTTGGAAGGAGACAAAGACTGGTACGGGGTAGGGCACAATTCAGTCTATACCTTCGATGGTACCGATTATCTGGTCTTCCATGGCTATAGCGCGGCGGAAGAAGGTAAGCCCAGGCTGCGCCTGGAAGAGCTCCGCTGGGATGCAGCAGGCTGGCCAGTGGTGGCTGTAGAAAATAATAAGTAATGTATAACGGATATAACGCAATTGCCATGAGTTATAAACTTTACTACCGAAAGACTTTTGCGGCCTGTGCCATTTTTTTGCTGTCTTCCGCTACCCTCGTGGCGCAAAATGCAAGGATTAAAATTGATCTGGACCGTACCATTGGCGAGGTACACGAGCATGTATACGGAAATTTTGTAGAGCACCTGGGCCGTAATGTGTATGGTGGCATTTATGAACCGGGTTCTCCCCTGGCAGACAGCAGAGGCTTTAGAAAGGATGTGCTGGAAGCGGTAAAAGGCTTGAATGTATCAATAACCCGATATCCCGGCGGTAACTTTGTTTCCAACTATCATTGGCTGGATGGTGTGGGTCCCAAAGAAGAGCGTCCGTCCCGAATGGAGCTGGCCTGGGGCAGGCTGGAGAGTAATCATTTTGGCACCAACGAGTTTATGGAGTATGCACGCGAGATGGGAACAGAACCTTATTTTGCAGTTAACTTGGGTACCGGCACCATAGAGGAGGCCCAGCAATGGGTAGAATATACCAATGTAAAGGAAGGCCCTTATTATGCCGAATTACGCAAAAAGCATGGCTACCCCGATCCGCACAATATCATCTACTGGAGCCTCGGCAACGAGATGGACGGTTACTGGCAGATGGGCCACCTCAATGCCGAAGATTATGTAAAGAAAGCCCGCGAAGCAGCCAAGCTGATGAAGCTCACTGATCCCAACATCAAGCTTATTGCAGCAGGCTCCTCCAACTACCGGCCCGATGCCGATCCGGACGAATGGAACCGCACTGTGCTCAGCGAGCTGCGCAATGTGATCGACTATATTGCCCTGCATATTTATGTGGGTAATCCCAGCGACAACTATTACAATTTTGTAGCAAGCCCGTTGGTAGCTGAAAAGCGCACACAGCTGGTAGAAGGCATGATCAATGAAGTAATGCAAAATGCCAACCGCGGCGATCGCGACCCTATCTACATTGCCTGGGACGAATACAATGTCTGGTACAGAGCCCGCTCCGGCGATACCATGAAAGGTACAAAGGCACTGGAAGAACACTATAACCTGGAAGACGCCCTGGTGATTGCCGGGTTTTTAAATGCTTTTGTCCGCAATGCAGATATTGTAAAGATGGCCAATATGGCCCAGCTGGTAAATGTTATTGCACCTATCTTTACCAGTGAGGAGGGTATGTTTAAGCAGACCATCTATTACCCCCTGCAGTTGTTTGCCCAAAATGTATATGGCACTTCGCTGGATGTATTTGTAGATGCAGCGACCTACGATACCGAAGAATTTTTTATAGGCCTGGGAGAATCTAAGGCTAAGCTGGAGGACGTGCCTTACCTGGATGTATCGGCTACCCACAACAAAGATACCGACGAGGTAGTGATCTGCGTGGTGAACCGGCACAAAGACAAAGCGATCACAACCGATATCCTGGCCCAGACGGGCGAATTCAGCGGAAATTTTGAAGTCTACGAGGTAAATGGCCCGGACATCAAGACTGAAAATGACTTCAATAAGGAAACTATTAGCACTAAGCAGAAAAATGCCATCAAAGCGAAGGGTACTAAAATGACCTATGCTTTTCCGGCACATTCATTCACCATGATCAAAGGGAAAATTAAAAGATAAGTATTAAAAATAGTTGGTTGGTTAAACTCCCGGACCATAGGGTAATCCTTATATCCATCCGGGAGTTTTTGCTAATCTTCTTCAGCATCAGACTTTTATGAGATTCAGCCTGTTTACCCCTTTTTGCCTGCTTTCCGCAGCAATGCTGTTTTCCTGCCAGACACAACAAAGCGGCACTGAGCAAACTAATGAGCGCAGTGTTACGCCACAAAAGGGCGATGATTATAGTGCCCTAACCGATATACAGCATTACAAAGAATGGGGAACCTACAATGTTCATGATCCCTCCGTGATCAAGGCAGATGATTATTATTACATGTACTCAACTGATGCCATCTGGTGGCCCGAAGGAGCGGTGCAGGAATCGGATACTATCCGGACAGGAAACATACAGGTGCGCAGGTCCAGCGATCTGGTGAACTGGGAGTTTGTAGGCTGGGCATTGGATAGCATTCCGGCAGAAGCAGTTGCCCACATTCGGGAAGCTGCTGGGGGAAAAGAACCAGGCGGTATCTGGGCACCCTATATCCAAAAGGTAGATGAAGGTTACAGACTCTATTACTCCGTTTCGGTCTTTGGCGCCAATACCTCCACCATTGGCCTGGCCACCAGTCCGTCGCCGGAAGGCCCCTGGGAGCACAAGGGGCTGGTGGTAAAAACCTTTGAAAGCAGTGCCATGAATGCCATTGATCCAAGCGTGGTAGTAGATGCGCAAAATGGTAATCACTGGATGATTTACGGTTCCTATTTTGGCGGCTTGTTTGCACTGCAGCTGGATCCTGATACCGGCCTCCCCCTGAAAGAGGGCGATCTGGGTACTGTAGTGGCTCGAAGGGCAGAGGGTAAAGAGCGGATCATAGAAGCACCCGAAGTAATCTACAATCCCGATACCAGGAAATACTATCTATTTGTCTCCTACGATGCGCTTTTTACCCACTACAATGTACGGGTAGGCCGGGCCGATAAGCCGGAGGGCCCTTACCTGGACATTCATGGCAATAACATGGCCGATACCACTAACAATTTTCCGGTCTTGACTTATGCTTACCGGTTCGAGGATCATCCGGGTTGGGCAGGCGTTGCACACCCGTCGGTGATCAACGATGGTGGCAGGTTCTTTATGTTTCACCAGGGCAGGCTGTCCCCAGAAAACCTGATGATGGTGCTCCATGCCCGCGAAATGTTCTGGACGGCAGATGGCTGGCCGGTAGTATCTCCGGAGCGCTACGCAGTTATACCACAAGCACCCATTACTAAAGAAGAGCTTGCGGGCAGCTGGGAGACCATCCATTTAGCTGCGGTGAAGGACACAGTAAAGCTTTGGCAGGGCCAGATTCCGCCGGGCGGCTGGCATTACAGTACTGCCATGTTCAATAATGCCAGGATTATAAACCTGCTGAACAACGGGAAAATAGACGGCGATCAGGCTTTTACAAGCTGGCAGCTGAAAGATAATACACTACAGCTGCAGGCTGCTGCCGGAGGTAAAGAAACTACTGTGATTCTCTCCAGAGGCTGGGACTGGGAGAAAAGCAGGGAAACCATTGTATTCACGGGTTTGGCTCCCGATGGCTTTAGTCTCTGGGGCAAGCAGGTAGCGCAGGATTGATAGAAGAAGAAACTATAGATTGATTAACCTAAAATATTGATGAAGAAGATACTCTTAAGCGGTTTTATGCTTCTCTGTAGCTTGATAAGCTATGGGCAAAACACGATCACGCTGGATGCCAAAGGCTCTGAACAAAAAATCAGCCGGCATATTTACGGACATTTTGCCGAACACCTGGGGCGCAGTATCTACGGTGGCTTCTATGTAGGCGAAGACAATAACACCATTCCACATACCAATGGCGTACGCAATGATATTATTGAAGCGCTGAAAAAGCTAAAAGTGGCCAACCTGCGCTGGCCGGGTGGTTGCTTTGCCGATGCATATCAGTGGAAAGATGGCATTGGCCCCAAAGACCAGCGGCCTACCATTGTTAATACCTGGTGGGGCAATGTTACCGAAGACAACAGTTTTGGTACGCACGATTTCCTGAACCTTTGTGAAGTGTTGGGCGCAGAGCCTTACCTGGCGGGCAATATTGGTAGTGGCACTGTACAGGACCTGATGGACTGGGTGCAGTATGTGAATTTTGAAGGCGAAAGCCCCATGTCGAAGCTGCGCAAGGAAAATGGCCGCGAAAAACCCTGGAATGTAAAATATTGGGGAGTAGGTAACGAAGCCTGGGGCTGCGGCGGCAACATGACGCCAGAATATTATGCGAATGAATACCGCAAGTATGCCACCTTTATGGCCGGCTGGACCAACGAAGGCGGCTTGTATCGCATTGCTTCCGGTGCTAACTCTGCCGATTATAACTGGACGGAAGTGATCATGAAGAATATTCCCAGCAACATGATGTCGGGAATGGCCCTGCACCACTACTCAGTGATCGACTGGTCTGCGAAAGGACCTGCCACCGGCTTTACCGAAGAGCAGTACTTTACCACCATGCAGCGGGCCCTGTTTATGGACGAGCTGATTACCAAACACTCGGCCATCATGGACAAGTATGATCCAGAGAAGAAAATTGCCCTTGTGGTAGACGAGTGGGGCGGTTGGTACGAAGTGGAGCCAGGTACCAACCCCGGGTTCCTCTATCAGCAGAACACCATGCGCGATGCCATGATTGCCGGTGCTACGCTTAATATTTTCCACAAGCACAGCGACCGGGTACGCATGGCCAACCTGGCTCAGACTGTAAACGTACTGCAGGCAGTTATCCTGACAGAAGAAGAAAAAATGCTCCTGACACCTACTTATCATGTTATGGAGATGTACAATGTGCATCAGGATGCTACCCTGCTGCCCGTAGAAGTAAAGAGCCAGGACTTTGTGCTGGGAGACCAAAAGCTACCGGCTGTTTCTGCCTCTGCTTCCAGAGATCAGAATGGCTTAACCCACGTATCCCTGGTAAACATAGACGCCAAAAAAGCGCAGGAGATCACTATTACCATCAATGGCGCCAATTATAAAGGTGTGAGCGGCCGCATTCTAACTTCCAAAAGTGTGGGCGATTTCAACGATTTTAGTAATCCAAATAAGATCACCCCGCAGACTTTTAAAGACGCAAAGTTGAAAGGCAATAACCTAACAGTGAAGCTGCCGCCCTTTTCTGTGGTGGTGCTGGAAATGAAGTAACCTCTGGTTGATAATAGTAATGGCCATTGAAAATTCATTATCGCCAGCGGAGCAGGGCAATCCATAAGCTTTATGGAGCCAGATGGCCGCTGCGCGGGGCGGCCCAAGTGGGAGTAAACCCTCAAGCTATTTTCATTAAAACTATATAATGCATGTTAAACCCGGTTATAAAAAGTACAATTCTTGGTCTGTCGCTTGCTACAGCAGGAGCCATCACCCTCTTGAGCTGTACTCCACAGCAAGAAAAGCAGGTAGCCGAATCAACGATAAAAAGTGTTGATGAAGCTGATGTCAGGGCGGGCAATCCTGTCATTACTGAAAAATTCACTGCCGATCCGGCTGCAATTGTGCACGGAGACAAAGTTTATCTCTATGCCGGACACGACCAGGCGGCAGCAGACTTTCATTTTTACGATATGCGGGAGTGGCTGGTGTACTCTTCTTCAGATCTGGTGAATTGGGAAGAGCACCCCGTACCCCTGAAGGTCACTGATTTTGCATGGGCAAAGTCTGATGCATGGGCTTCGCATGTGGTAGAAAAAGGGGGTAAATTTTATTGGTATGTAACAGTGACCCATAACACCATTCCTGGTAAGGCCATAGGCGTTGCTGTGGCGGACAACCCTGCGGGTCCTTTCAAAGATGCCCGCGGCACAGCACTTATTACCAATGACATGACCAGGCATACCGATATTGATTGGGATGATATAGATCCGGCCGTATTCATCGATGACGATGGCCAGGCGTATATTTTCTGGGGCAATACAGTAATGCATTATGCAAAGCTGAAAGAAAATATGATTGAACTGGATGGGCCAATTAACAAGATTGAAGGGCTGCCCCATTTTACAGAAGCGCCCTGGGTGCACAAAAGGGGCGACTGGTATTACCTGACCTATGCCTACCAGTTCCCCGAAAAAACGGCTTATGCCATGAGTCGCAGCATCGAAGGTCCGTGGGAGTATAAAGGTATCCTGAATGAGCTGGCAGGCAATTGCAATACCAATCACCAGGCCATTCTGGATTTTAAAGGTAATTCCTACTTTGTATACCACACCGGTGGCGTGCAGCCCAATGGTGGGAGCTTCCGCCGGTCGGTGGCCATCGATGACCTGCACTACAATGCAGATGGTACCTTAAAACGGGTAATTATGACCACCGAGGGCGTAAAGCGGGCAGAGTAATTGATAAAAAAAGAGAAGGTTATGAGAAGCAGGGTAGCAGATACAAAGCGGCAGATAAAGAGCATCCTGGTTATTCCAGTGTTGCTGGTAATTGGTTTATCCACTTTGCATGCACAGGACCAGCAGCTGCAGACCTTACCACTATCATCCGTAAAATTGCTGGAAAGTCCTTTCAAGCAGGCCGAGCAGACCGACCTGGCCTACATGATGGCCTTGGAACCGGATAGACTCCTGGCTCCCTATTTAAGAGAAGCAGGCCTGGAACCGAAGGCGCCGGGTTATGGCAACTGGGAAGGCACAGGCCTGGATGGTCACACTGGCGGACACTACCTGACGGCCCTCTCTTTAATGTATGCCAGCACCGGCAATAGTGAGGTAAAAGAGCGCCTGGATTACATGCTGAATGAATTACAACGGGCCCAGGACAAAAACGGCAACGGCTACATCGGCGGCGTACCTGGCGGAAAGGAAATGTGGCAGGAGATTGCTAAAGGCAATATCAAGGCAGATAACTTTTCGCTCAATGGCAAGTGGGTGCCCTGGTACAACATCCACAAGCTATATGCCGGCTTGCGAGATGCTTACCTCCACGCGGGTAGTCAGCAGGCAATGGAGATGCTAGTCAAGCTTAGCGACTGGAGCCTGACACTGGTTTCCGGGCTAAGTGATGCGCAGATCCAGGACATGCTCCGGTCGGAGCACGGCGGCATGAACGAGATCTTTGCCGATGTGGCGGCCATTACCGGCCATGAGAAGTACCTGGAGCTGGCCCGTAAATTTTCTCATGAGAAGATCCTGGATCCGCTGCTGGCAGAGGAGGATAAATTGAATGGTATGCATGCCAATACGCAGATCCCGAAAGTGATCGGCTACCAGCGGGTAGCTGAGGTGGCGGGTGACCAGGCCTGGCATAGCGCTGCAAAGTTTTTCTGGGAAACGGTGGTAGAGCATCGTACAGTAGCCATTGGGGGTAACAGTGTGCGTGAGCATTTTCATCCGGCCAAGGATTTTACGCCCATGATCACTGACCGGGAAGGGCCGGAGACCTGCAATACCTACAACATGCTGAAGCTCTCCCGCATGCTTTATGAAAGCAGCAGTGCACTCCGGTACATCGATTATTACGAGCGTGGACTCTACAACCATATTTTATCCTCGCAGCATCCCGGGCAGGGAGGCTTTGTCTATTTTACCTCCATGCGCCCGCAGCATTACCGGGTCTATTCACAGCCCGAAAATAGCTTCTGGTGCTGCGTTGGCTCAGGTCTGGAAAATCATGCCAAATACGGAGAGTTAATCTATGCCCACAAAGGCAAAGACTTGTACGTAAACCTGTTTATCCCTTCGGAACTCAACTGGCAGGAACAGCAGCTGTCACTAAAGCAGGAAACCCGCTTTCCGGAAGAAGAAAAAACGCTCCTTACCCTGACCAAAGTTAAACCAGCCACTTTCAGTTTAAACCTTCGTTACCCTGGTTGGGTAGCCCCGGGTGCGCTAAAAGTGCTGGTCAATGGCAAAGCAGTAAAAATTACGGCTGAGCCTGGATCGTATGTTTCTATCAACAGAAAATGGAAAACCGGCGATAAGGTAGAAGTACACCTGCCTATGGAAACCAGCCTGGAGCAGCTTCCTGACGGATCTCCTTACTATGCGGTGCTGCACGGGCCTATTGTCCTGGCTGCCAAAACAGGTACGGAAGATCTGGAAGGGCTCTTTGCCGACAGCAGCCGCATGGGTCATATTGCCGGCGGAGATCTGTATCCATTAGAAGAAGCACCGCTTTTTATTAGTGCCGACAAGCAGATCATCTCCAGGATAAAACCAGTAGCCGGAAAGCCCCTTACCTTTACTGCCGCTGAATTGATCCACCAGCCCCAATACAAAGACCTGGAACTGACTCCGTTTTATGGCATCCATGAAGCCCGCTATACTGTATACTGGCAACTGGTTACACCTCAGCAGCTGGATAGTATTGAGCAGACCACCCGGTTACGGGAAGAGGAAAAAAGACAGCTTGAAGCACAAACCATAGACCAGGTAGCGCCCGGAGAGCAGCAGCCGGAATCAGACCATTTCTTTAAGGCAGAAGACACCGAGAGCGGTGTGCACCAGGACAGGCACTGGCGTCATGCCACAGGCTGGTTTAGTTACGAGCTGAAGGATGAAAAAAAGGAAGCAGCCTTTTTGCGCATTACCTATTATGGCCTCGACAAAGACCGTAATTTTGATATCCTGATCAACGACACCAGGATTGCTACAGTAGAGCTGGATGGCAGCCAGGGCGATGGGTTCTTCACGGTAGATTATCCCATTCCACCAAATGTGGTGCAAGAGGCGCCAGACAATACGCTGGTTACTAAATTTGCCGCACACAAAGGATCTACCGCCGGAGGTATTTACGGAGTGCGACTCATGAAAAAAGAATGAAGCAACTAGCCGTATTTTTCCTGCTCGTAGGGTTATCAGGCTGCTCTGCCACTGAACAACGCACCCCTGCTGCACAGGTTTATCTCTATTCCTACTTTAAAGGGAATGGCGATGGGCTGCACCTTGCCTGGAGCACCAATGGTTACCACTGGAAAGCACTGAAGCAGGATAGCATCTTTTTAAAACCTGAAGTGGGCAGGGACAAACTGATGCGCGACCCCTGCATCATCCGTGGCAAAGACGGCCGGTTTCACATGGTCTGGACAGTGAGCTGGAACGAGAAGGGCATAGGCTATGCCAGCTCCGAAGACCTGCTGCACTGGTCGGAGCAGCAGTATATTCCGGTAATGGAGCATGAGGCAGGGGCCCGTAATGCCTGGGCACCAGAGCTTACCTATGATGAAGAACGGGATGAGTACATCATCTACTGGGCCACCACCATCAGCGGCCGCTATCCGGAGACCCAGTCGCAGGAAGAAAATGCCTACAATCACCGCCAGTACTACACGACCACCCGGGACTTTAAAACCTTTGGTGAAACCAGGCTGCTCTACGAACCAGGCTTTAACGTAATTGATGCCACTATTGTAAAAGGAAGAGAACGTTACCTGATGTTCCTGAAGGACGAAACCCGGGAGCCCCCACAAAAGAACATCAGAATAGCCGAAAGTGAGGACATTCGCGGACCTTACAGCCCGGCCGGAGCACCCATTACCGGCGACTATTGGGCAGAGGGCCCTACCGTGCTGAAGCAGGGCGATACCTGGCTGGTGTACTTCGATAAATACACCGAGAAAAAAATGGGTGCCGTGGCCTCTACTGACCTGGTTAACTGGGCCGATATTTCTGATAAGATCTCTTTTCCGGAAGGCATGCGCCACGGCAGCATTTTTAAAGTAAGTGCTGAAGAATTTGAAAAGCTAGAATAGCATAAGGGCTGGCGCAAGCCGGGGCTTGAGCTTTTGAGCTAATTCATTTGTGACAGGTACTCCACAGCCGCCTTCACCAGGCATTCCTTACATGGGTACCCCTCCAAAACCTTGTGGCGCCTGGTCAGCCGGGCATCTCAATCCAGTCCGAAGCTCCTGCTAATGCCCATCTCAAGCCCTCTTAATTCTGCCAGACCCCGCAGGCGGCCTATGGCAGCATAGCCCGGGATAGTTTTCTTATGCAAATCGTCCAGCATCTGATGGCCATGATCAGGGCGCATGGGCAGCCGAAAGTCCTTTCTGCCCGCCTGCTTTCTCTGCTGTTGTTCCTCCAGCAAAGCTTTTACCACACTGTACATGTCTACATCGCCAGCCAGGTGGTCCGATTCGTAGAAGCTGCTCCCGCCTTCTCTGATGGTGCTCCGCAGGTGTACAAAATTGATCCGGTGGCCCAGCCGCTTTACCATGCCAGCCAGATCATTGTCTTCCCGCACGCCCAGGGAGCCAGTACAGAAGCAGAGGCCGTTGCTGGGACTGTCTACTGCCGCAACGATTTCGCGCATATCTTCTTCTGTAGATACAATCCGGGGCAACCCCAGCAGCGGAAATGGAGGATCGTCGGGGTGAATGGCCAGCCTTATACCTGCTGCTTCGGCAACCGGTACTACCTGCTTCAGAAAATAGAATAGGTTCCTTTTTAGCTGTGCGGCATCTATTGCTTTGTACCCATCCAGTGTTGCCTGCAGATCTTCCATCGTATAGTTTTCTCCAACGCCCGGAAAACCTGCTACTATGATGGTAAGCAGCTTTTGTGCCTGTTCCTGGGAAAGTGCGTCCAGAAAATCTTTTGCCTGTTGCTGCTGCCCTACAGTATAGTTAGTAACGGCAGCGGGTCTTTTCAGCAGGAACAGATCAAAGGCTGCAAAGGCTGTAGCATCGTAGCGAAGGGCAGTAGCGCCTGTAGCTATAGGATAGGCATGGTCAGTTCGGGTGGCATCCAGTACGGGCATAAAATTGTAGCAGACTGTATCGATACCACACTGGCCCAGGTTGCGGAGGCTCTGCTGATAGTTTCTGATGAACGGCCGGTAATTGCTATTGCGGGTCTTGATGCTTTCGTGCACGGGAATGCTCTCTGCCACCGACCAGCGAAGGCCGGCTGCTTCCACTTCCTGCTTACGCTTCATAATTTCTGCCACCTCCCAAACTGCGCCGGTAGGGAGGTGGTGAAGTGCCGTAACGATACCCGTAGCACCGGCCTGTTTACTATCAGCTAAACGCACCGGGTCTGTGGGCCCGTACCAGCGCCAGGTTTGTTCCATCGCCATGTGCTCTATTTTTTTATGTACAGACAAGGATATTTATAAACTAAATTTTGTAGGGAGGCAAAACGCCAGCCCTACTGCCAAGCCCATAGCAGTGCATCTCCCACAAGCAGGGTAAAGCCACAGCTTCCATGTATTTACCTATCGCCTTTCTCTATTCAATATAAGCATCGATGGTTTCTATGGTGCCATCGGGCCGGTGAGTGAGCGGGGTCACTTTGATATTTCTCAGGTGCGTTACCCCACCCGATAATTCGGTATCGTGGTAGAACAGGTACCACTGGCCTTCAAATTCTATGATGGAGTGGTGGTTGGTCCAGCCCAGTACAGGTTTCAGGATCACACCTTTATAAGTAAAGGGACCATAGGGGGTATCACCCACGGCATAGGCAATGTTGTGTGTATCGCCGGTGGAGTATGAGAAGTAATATTTGCCTCCATAGCGATGTACCCAGGCCGCCTCAAAAAACCTCCGCTCGTTGTCTCCTGCCAGTAAGGGCTCGCCATTTTCGTCTAAGATCTGTACATCTCTGGGAGCCTCTGCAAAGCTGAGCATATCATCGCTCATGAGGGCTACCTTTGGGCTCAGGGCTGGCTGGTCATTGGCCGGGTATTCATCCGCTGGATTGTACTGGCCGCTGCTCCAGCGCTGCAGCTGCCCACCCCAGATGCCGCCAAAGTACATATAATGGTTGCCGTCTTCAGCTTCAAATACAGCCGGATCTATGCTATAACTGTTGGCTATAGGTTGTGCCTGTGGCTTGAAAGGGCCCGTTGGAGCAGTGCTGGTGGCTACACCAATTCTAAAAACATCTTCCTTGTCTTTTACCGGAAAATACAAAAAGTAGGTACCGTTTTTATAGGCTGCGTCGGGTGCCCACATTTGCCGGCCAGCCCAGTTCACATCCTTAATGTCCAGCGCCACCCCATGATCGGTAACGGTGCCGCCTATGCGATCCATGGAGTAGACATGATAATCCCGCATATCGAAATGCGAGCCATCGTCTTTTTCCGGTATCCCTGCATCAATGTCGTGCGAGGGGTAAATATAGATCTTGCCATTGAATACATGTGCAGATGGATCTGCGGTATAAAGGTCTGTTATCAGGGGTTTGGTCAGAAACCGGTTGCTTTCGCTGGTGGTGGTATCCTGGGCTTCAGCGGTATTTTGTTGCTCTCCGGTGTTGCTGCTTTGGCAGGCAACAGCTATTACAGCACTGCCCATTAAAAGGATGGCTGCATGGCGTAGCGATAGGCTTTTGCGCATAAGTGATTATGTGTGGTGATGGTTGTTTTTATTTTATAACTGCATCTATTCTTTCTGCAGGGCCTCTACCACAGCCTTGTAGGCTGGTTTTGGCTGATACTGGCGATTGAAGAGGAGCGGGTAGCTGGTGCGCCCCTGCATGGGCCAGTTGTTTAGCCAGGAGTTGTGGTCTGCCACCCCCCATAAGGTAATGCGGTCTATCTTATCCCGGTGTTTGTGAAAGAGGGCAAACAAATTGGCATAACGGCGGGTTAGCTTTTGCTCCACAGAATCCGGCAGCCCTTCAGCATAGGGGTTGAATCCCTCCTGCGCCTCTACGGTATGCACAATGTCGGCACCCTGCCGGCCGGTGGGGTTAGGCAGTACGTCAATATCGAGTTCAGTTACTGATACCTTTACACCAAGGGCAGCAAACGCTTCAATACTGGCCTCAATATCTTCTAAAGAAGGGTAATCAATGCCATAGTGACCCTGCATGCCAATGCCATCAACCTGTATGCCTTTATCCTGCAGGTTTTTCACCAGCCGTACGGCGCCCTCACGCTTCGCGGGCTTCCAGAGGCTGTAATCGTTGTAATACAATTCTGCTTCTGGATCCGCAGCTTTGGCAAATTCAAAAGCCTTTTGCAGGTAATCTTCGCCTATGACGGTGAGCCATTTGCTCTGCCGAAGCGTACCGTCATCTTCCAGCGCTTCATTTACCACATCCCAGCTATCAATTTTGCCTTTATAGCGGCCGGCTACAGTGGCAATATGGCTTTCCATGCGCTGCAGCAGGGTATCGCGGCTCACGGTTTGCCCCTTTTCATCTACAAAGATCCAGTCGGGTGCCTGGCTGTGCCACACCAGCGTATGGCCAACAATAAACATGTTATTTTGTAGCCCAAAGTCTACAAACTTATCTGCTGGCTCAAAATTAAAAACACCCGGCTTAGGTTGGATTGGTCCCATTTTCAGCACGTTTTCCGGGCTAATGGTATTGAACTCCTTTTTAATGAGCGCCACCGCTTCTGCTTCCCGGCCACTGACCTGCCGGTAATTTAAGGCGGCACCAATATAAAAATCTCCCTCGGCAGCTTCTTTCAGGGAACCGGAAGCCTTTTCCTCAGCCTGTGCATTGCCTGCTTCGGTACTGCTACAGGACATCGCCAGCCAGGCAGCACCCAGTGCAAAGCATGCACATTTCTTGTATAATGTTTTCATATCTTATTCCAGTATGGAAGCACCTGCCTCCTTTGTTCAAGCGGGAGCAACAGCAAATTCTCCTTAAACCACAATCACTAAAATTCTATGGTACTGCCCCATTTCCCCCTACCGATCACTGCTCTTTGTTCTGCAATGGGTTAGGGTTTGGTTAATTACCCGGGACAAACTTTGGATCCAGCTGCATATAGTATTCCAGATCATTGTCTGGCTTTTCTACACCTGCAGGGAGAGGCATCCCTGAGAAGGTCTGAAAATAAAGCAGGCAGGCATTTTTCCACCAGATGGCTTCTCTTTCCTGCATTGCCAGCAGACTTTTTACCTGCATAAACCGGTCAGGATCTGTGTGAGGCTGCACACCCTCCCAGCTTTGCTGCATTTGGCGTACACTGTTTACCCCAAGCTGGTACCTGAGCGCAAGCTCATCCCACAGGCTATTGCCGGAGGACATGGTATAATTCCAGGGCAGGTGATGAAACCAGAGCAGGTAATCTTCCGGACAGGTTTTTACATTGCCAAACTTTTCTGCTACCGCGGGTGCATATTGAGCTATGGCATTGCTGCCGGTGGCGGTACGGTCAAAGCCTATACCCTCTTTGTTGGCCTGATGGTAGTACACGGAGGTCCAGTCAGCACGGTGCTTATCCTTTATCCAGGGGCCGGGGCCGTAGTGGTGCGACCAGGCCATGATGTGGTGCAGGCCCAGCGGGGTCATATAATTTACTGCTGCTTCATAAGATTGGAGCATCATCTGCTTAACCGGGGCTACCAGCTTAGTTTCGTTAGAAAAAGTCATTTTTATCCACTCCTCTGCAATGGCTTCTGAAGACAGCGCGTGATCCCAGGCCAGGCGACCAAAGGCGTACCAGTTGGCCTGCCCAAAGGGGTGGCCGGTCCAGTTAAGGTCATTCCCTATGTTGGCCACACCGGCAATACCACTCAGGCGGTGGTTGTCTAAGCTGCCATCAATAACTTTGGCTACGGTAGAACCCGCTCCTTTGGCATGGGTATCGGAGGCCAGCACCTCTTTAAAGAGCGGAGAAAGATATACCAGGTGGTTGCTTTGTCCCAGGTATTCCTGTGTAATCTGAAATTCCATCATGAGCGGTGTCTGAGGCATGGCGCCAAATAAGGGATGAAAAGGCTCCCGGGGCTGAAAGTCTATGGCCCCGTTTTTTACCTGCAGCAACACATTGTCCCTGAACTGGCCATCCAGCGGCTTAAATTCATTGTAGGCTTGCTTGGCGCGGTCGTCAGGGGCATGTTCGCTGTAAACGAAGGCGCGCCACATTACAATACCGCCCATGGGTGCCAATGCATCGGCCAGCATGTTGGCGCCTTCTGCATGTGTTCTTTTATAGTTGTGGGGGCCAGGCTGCCCTTCAGAATCTGCTTTTACCAGAAATCCACCAAAGTCAGGAATATGATGGTAGATCTCTGCTGCTTTCTTCTTCCACCACGCCTGCACCTGGGGGTCCAGCGGGTCGGCTGTTTCCAGACCACCAATTTCCAGCGGGGCACTAAAGCGGGCGGTGAGGTAGACTTTTATGCCATAGGGCCGAAAAGCATCTGCGAGTGCTGCTACTTTAAGCAGGTATTCTTCGGTGAGCACCAGGGCATTGGCATTTACATTGGTTAGCACGGTGCCATTAATGCCAACAGAAGCATTGGCCCTTGCATAATCGATATACCGCTGGTCTATGAAATGCGGAAGTTTATGCCAGTTCCAGAGTGAAAAGCCAGCATAGCCCCGCTCTACGGTTCTATCCAGGTTATCCCAATGGTTCAGCACCCGGTGCTTAATCCTGGGAGCACTGCTGATGGAAAGTTTGTCAATATCCTGCTGGGTTTGCAGCAGCCGAATTAAATGAAAACTGCCGTAGAGTACCCCTATGTCGGTATTGGCAGCAATAACCAAGGCTTTTTTCCCCTCCTGAGTGGTGTTCAGCAGCAGGTAGCCTTCGTCACCAACCGCTTTTAGCCTTTCTGTTAAGTTCAGGGAACGAATAAAGGCAGAGGTGGCAGGGGTTCCGGCCACCAGGGAAGCGCTGTTGCCCATTTTCTCAGCAAGGGGCACGGGGCTTCCCAGCAGACCTTCCAGGGCGAGTGCTAATTCTTTTTCTGCAGCCAACAGTGTGGGAGTGCTGCCTTCAACCAAAATTTCAGGTATGGCAGCGCGGTATTTCTTTATCAGACGGGCATCGCTTAACAGCTCATACCTTTGCCACAATCGGTATCCATTTTCAGCAAACAGGCAATTCTGTGAGATGAGGAGGAGCAGCGGCAGAAGAAAAAATTTAATGCTTTTCATAAAGGGGTTAGTTGATGGCAGGCTCAAGCCTGCCAGGTCCCTGTGCCTTACTTAGGGCTGTGTTGCAAAATGTGCTTGCTTTAAACTGATATCCTTTTTCAATGAGCTCTCCCGGATAATTAATTCGGATCTTAGGATGATGGTGTTGGTTATCTGATTATCCATCAGCCCGTCCAGCTGGTTGATCAGATTTCTGACAGCCACCTCACCCATCTCAAAACCAGGATAATCTATCGTCGTTAAATTAGGCTCTATCACCCTGCTAATAGGGTCATTGTTAAAACCTACTACTGCAATATCTCCGGGAATGGATAAGCCTGCCTGCTTCAGTGCTTTCATACAGCTAACAGCGCAGGTATCGTTGGAGGCAAAAATACCATCGGGCATAGCCTCCATGCTCAGCAGTTGCCTGGCCGTTTCCGTACCAGCCTCTTCATTCAGTTTGTTAATGTATACCAACTCATCGCTAAAGGGCAGGTTATGATCAATCAGGGCATATTTGAAACCTTTGAGTCTGTCTTTGTAGACATTCCTTTTGAGGTTGCCCGTTAAGTGTATAATGTTTTTACATCCCTGTTCTATCAGGTGTGAGGTAGCCTGGTAGGCTGCTGCCACATTGTCTATGATGATGCCGGTAAAGTCTTTATGCTCAGCAATCCTGTCAAAAAACAGTACCGGAATTCCTCTTTTAATAAAAGCATCATAATGATTTACATTCTCGGTATCGTAAGCCAAAGAAACCAGTAAACCATCGATCCGGCTGTTGAACATAGTTTTTGCATTGGCAATTTCTTTTGTGGCAGATTCCAGCGACTGGCTAATGACAAGGTTATAGCCAGCTTCGTTGGCCACTTTTTCCATACCGGCAATTACCGATGACTGAAAATAACTGTTAAGCCTGGGCACGATCACGCCTATAGCATAGGTGCGCTGCATGCGCAGATTGCTGGCAAAGGTATTGAAGCGGTAACCCAGCTGGTCTGCCCGCTCCATAATTCTCTGCTTGGTATTAATGTTTACTGCCGGGTGATCGTTTAAAGCCCGGCTTATGGTAGCTGGAGAAACGCCCAGGTCTTTTGCTATATCATAAATGGTGACATCTTTTTCCATGAAGCCAGCGGGTTTAACAGCATGTTAGTAAGCATGATTACAACAAATTAATGCAATCGGTTGAATTTAAAAAACTTTCTTCCTTTTTTTACCATAGCCCAGGGTTAGCACTATAGAGTTTATCCATATTTAGCGGGGCTTAAGCCGATTGTTGAGTGAGAATAAGGTCTGTAGCGCTAGCTTGAGCTGATAAGCTGCGTTCCTACGTGCCAGATTGATGCATCCTGTAAGGAAAGCTGGAATGCGTTTCTTTTAAAGACATAAAAATCAATAATTGTTGCAATCGGTTACAATTATAAAAAATCATTGATTACTTTGACAGCAGAATAAAAGTCAGTGATCCGGTACTACTTGTCTTGTACCGGGTAAAAGAAAGGGGAAATGCTGTGGCAGCGCATGTTTTTGGCATAGCCTCACCCTCAGGAATACTGTCGGTGACTTTGCCAGAGTCAGTTGTTTACCCAGAATCGGTCTCGGTGAAGCAGGATCAACTTTAAGAGTTAGTATTGCTTCAACATCACCATCTTGATTCTGTGTTATCGATGATTTAAAGGAAGCAATAGGAGAACCCTGACCCTAAATTGGGAGAAGGTATCATCATCAAATAAAAGCACATGAAAAATAAAATACTTATATCGTTCCTGCTGGGGTTGATTGGCGGCCTGTTTTCCTGCGCTTCGGATGATGCTGAGGTGGCGGCGCCTGTTACCGATACAGAGGTTGTGTTGAAAGCCGTTGCGGAATTTCCGATTGGCATGGCCGTAAATTATGCTGCTTTTTTAAATGATGCTGCTTACCGGGAAATTGTAGCACGGGAGGCCAACAGTACCACCTTTGAGTATTCCATGAAGCATGGCGCGCTGGTAAAAGATAACGGCACCCTCGATTTTAGCAGCGCCGATGCACTCTACGAAGCAGCGACAGCTGCAGACCTGGAGGTTTTTGGGCATACCCTTGCCTGGCACACCAACCAAAACGCTAATTACTTAAACAGCGTAGTGGGGGGTGCCGGCAATGAGGATGCCGTTAACATCTTACCGAATAATGGCTTTGAAGAAGGCGAGGGAGATAATTTCACGGGATGGGCAGTGTATAATGCCGAAAACGGCGCTACAATTACTGCTGGTACTGCCGAGGGGGAAGTATATGCTGGTGTCAGGTCTTTGAAGATTGTAAATCCTCAGGATCATGAAGGCGACCAGTGGCGGGTACAGGTGGCCAGTCCGGCAGTGCCAACAACTGTTGGTACTAGGTACAGCATCTCTTGCTGGATAAAGTCAGCCGCTGCCAATGGCTCCGGCAGGCTTTCTACACAACCTACCGCCCAGTATCAGGCAGATTTTACCACCAGCACAGCCTGGCAACAGATCACCTGGTCAATTACGGCTCAGGATCCCGAAACCCGCATCATGTTCGATATGGGAGCCAAAGCCAACACCTATTTTATAGATGATGTAAAAGTGAGTGAAATAACCCAGGCCGGGGGAGATGCTGCCGGGTTGGTAGATAATGCCCTAAAGGATTTCATAACCAAAACCGTAAGCCATTATAAAGGCAAGGTAAAAGCCTGGGATGTTGTGAATGAAGCCATTTCAGATGGTGGTGAGCTGCGTACCAGTGCAAATACTTCCGTACCCAGTGGCGCAACAGATCATTTCTTCTGGTCAGATTATCTGGGCAGCGACTGGGCGCTCAAGGCATTTCAATATGCCGCGGATGCCGATCCTGAAGCACTGCTTTTTATCAATGATTATAATTTGGAATATAGTGCGACCAAGCTGGATGCCCTGATTGCGTATGTAACAGCATTGAGAGAGAAGGGTGCTAAAATTGATGGAATAGGCACCCAAATGCATATCAGCATCAATACCTCTCAAGCTGCCATTGATGGAATGTTCAGAAAGCTGGCAGCAACAGGATTGCTGGTAAGGGTGTCTGAACTGGATGTGCGTGCAAATCCCGGCGACCAGCCTAATTTCGATCCTGCTACCGATCAGGATGCACTATCGAAACAGGCAGCCATGTATAAGTATGTTTTTGAGTCTTACATGGAGCATGTACCAGCAGCACAACGCCATGGCATCACCATCTGGGGCGTAACCGATAACTACAGCTGGATAGTCCTTTATCAGGAAAGACAGGATGCTCCTTTGCTGTTTGATGAAAAATATAAAAAGAAACCAGCCTTTACTGCAGTAGTGGAAGCGCTGCGCAATGGAAAATAATAGCTCTTTATGATATTATTTAATGCTCGGTTAATGCTGTGGCACTGACAAAATTGGTGCAAGGCCTGGCAACAGCAGGGTAAAAAAACTGTGCTGAGGCAGCCGATTCTGTGAAAAAAGAAAAAGGTTTTTAAAAAGAAAGGGCGAATCCACCGCAATGGATCCTGCCCCTTTCTAACCAACCAACAATGACTTTCATAGGCAGCGCACATAGTTATGTACCCCGGCTGACTACGATAATGGTTTTATTAGACTTTAACCCTACCCGATACAGGTGGCTGCTCAGGCGCTACGGCTGATTTTCTTCTCCAGAAATATTCCAGTTCTTCAAGGGTTTTCCCTTTTGTTTCAGGCACCCATTTCCAAACGAAGAAAAAGGACAGGATGCTCATCAAACCATAGAAGCTATAGGTAAACCCTCCGCTGAACTCCATCATGGCCGGATAGGTAGATGAGATAAAATAATTGGCTGCCCATTGTGCGGCCACGGCCACGGC
>JASLAE010000348.1 GCA_030147305.1 Cesiribacter sp. | reverse complement strand
GAAATTCGGGAGCAGGTAAAGGCAGAGAAAAAGGCCCTTCATAAGTTATTACCATCTGGAAAGGCGCATCTGGTGGTGCGTAACTTTCCTATGAAAAGTGTAGTGCTGCAAAAAAAGCTGGGTTTAACAGAGGGGGATCCCTATTATGTTTTTGCCACCACCCTGGCTGATGGCAAACCCCATCTGCTGCTGTGTGAAAGGTTATAGAGAGGAAAAAGGCAGTAGTATGTTTACTACAGTGGTAAATACCTCATGCGTCATAACATTCGCTTTAAGGATTGCAGGGGCTTTTTGTACTATTGCTAATAACCTGCCGATTTAAACATCGTATAGACCTGTAGTATTTCTATTTTTTCACGCTAATCAATTTTTCATGAGCGCAATAGCCAATTTTATCGGTGGAGTTGCCGGAGCAGCTGCCGTTACGGCAGTTAACGAAACAGTACGCCAGTTTGTGCCCATGGCACCCCATCTGGAGTTGCTGGGAATCCGGGCAGTTCGCCAACTTTTCCTCAAAGCTGACGAACCTACACCAGACAGTACCAGTGTTTACGGTATTGCTATGAGTGGGGAGCTTATGGCAAATGCATCTTATTATAGCCTGGCAGGCAAAAGCGTAACCAAAGGTGTACTATTAGGACTGGCCGCGGGTTTAGGCGGCATTTTTCTGCCTGAAAAATTAGGCCTGGGCGATGCGCCTACCAACCGTAGCCTTACCACCCAAATCATGACTGTAGGATATTATGTATTAGGTGGGGTGGTTGCAGCCAAAACCGCAAAATTATTATCGTAAGAGAAGTAACAGAAATAGCCTCTTTAGCTGTCGCATGAGGCTGTTGCTATTATTAAGGATCAGGCACAGTAGATAGAAAAATCTGCACTATAATCCTGTACAAGCAAGTTTTGAGATGGTAGTACGCTGATAAGGCCCGTTTGTTTATTATTTACAATAAAGACTGCCACGGTAATTTTATTGGCTGATAAGATCAATATTGTACTGTACCCAGCTACGACTGAGCCTTAGCATCGTCAAAGAATAAGCAGTGAGTTAAAAGGGAGATGCCGCGCCGCTCAATTTGCCTTATCCCTCTTTTTTATATATTGCACTATATGAAAGCGATCATTCCTGTTGCCGGGGTAGGTTCCCGCCTTCGGCCGCATACCCATACACAACCTAAAGCGCTTGTTCCGGTAGCTGGTAAAGCTATTCTGATACATATTGTAGATATGCTTATCCAGAATGGTGTTGAGGACCTGGTTTTTGTCATTGGCTATATGGGTTCTAAAATCCGCCGGTTTATTACCAACCATTACAAAGGCACGAGTCTGCGCATAGAGTTTGTATTGCAGGATCCCCGGGAAGGAATCGGACACGCGCTTTACCTGGCCAAGGAGTTTTTTCAGCACGAGCCGGAAATGCTGATTGTGTTGGGTGACACCATCGTTAACCTTGATTTGCGGGTATTGACCGAATCCCGGGAGACTATATTGGGGGTGCAGAAAGTTAGTGAACCGGGTCGTTTCGGCATTGCTGAAATAGGACCTAATGGTTACATCAGGCGGCTGGTAGAAAAACCCCAGATACCAAAAAGTAACCAGGCACTTGTTGGTATCTATAAAATAGCAGACCCTGCCCTGCTGACAGAAGGGCTTACGTACATCATCAAGAACGATATCAAGCACCTGGGCGAATACCAGCTCACCGATGCCCTGATGTACATGATAGAAAAGGGCCATCCTATGCAAACCGTGCCGGTTGATGGCTGGTTTGACTGCGGCAAGCGCTCTTCATTGCTGGAGGCCAATGCCATTCTGCTCTCCCGCATGTTCAAAGAAAACCCTCAGCGCTACAAGTTTCCGTCTACCATTATTATTCCGCCGGTAAGCATCGGCAAAAACTGCAAAATTACCCATTCTATCATAGGCCCTAACGTAGCCATTGGCGACGATGCCATTGTAAGCTACTCAATTGTGGAAGATACCATTGTAGGTTCTTATAGCGAGCTGCGCAGCATTATGCTCTCTCATTCCATTATCGGTAACGACACCCGCATCCTGGGCCTGAGCCAGCAGCTGAACATTGGTGATAATACCGAAATCAATTTTACTGAGTAAAGCCAAATGCAGAAAATTACAGGAGCAGGCCTGTTTCTGCTGATTAGCTTAGTGCTGGTATGTGCCTGTGGCCATGGAGAGAAAGAAACCACAACCGCGGAAGATTATGGAGCGGTAGCAGCCTACAAAACATTTACCTATAGAGCAGAGGGCGTGTCTCAGATACTGCAGCTAAGATGGCAGAGCGACACTGTCGTTGCTTTTGTGCTGGAACATCGTCAGGGAAGGTGCAACTATACGCTCAGCGGCAGGGCGGTAAATCAGTATTTTTCCGGTAATACTGAAACAGACACTGATGCAGTAACAGGAGAGGATTATGAAGTGGATATATTCCTCTACAACCCGGACGATTGTCGCATGGCCATTCGTGTGGCACAGGACACCACCAAAGTACAGCTCCAGCTCACCACATGCGAAGCCGCCCCGGATTGTGCCCTCCAGAGTGTAGGGATGCTAAAGAGAGCCCCTTAGAAGAAAGCAGATAAGTTGATTTTGCCACTTAAGTACTAAGAACTGTGCCTACACCCTGCGCTGTTCAACCTTCTGCATAAATTCTACTCTTCCTGCCAAACATTTCAGGCCATTCCCTAATTCTCACATTAGCGCTTGTACCAATTGCCACCTTAGCCCCTTATGCATATGACTACCCGCCCATTGCGTGATATTCTGTTCGTAGATATCGAAACTGTAGCCGCCGCCCCATCCCTGGATGCGCTGGAAGGCTCCTTGCGGCAGGCCTGGGAGCATAAAGTAGAATACCTCGACTGGTCTGAGGAGGAAGTAACGCCCGGAGAACTTTTTGAATATGAGGCAGGACTCAATGCCGAGTTTGGGCGAATTGTAAGTGTATCGGTAGCTTATTTTCATGAAAAAGACGAGGATGTGGAACTGCGGGTGAAAACCTATGCCTCAATTGATAATGAGAAATGGTTGCTGGAGCAGTTCAAAGAGCTGCTCAACGAGCGGTTCGATCAGCGTGTGCTGCGCCTTTGCTCCCACAACGGCAAAGAGTTTGACTTTCCCTATCTCTGCCGCCGCATGCTGGTGCATTGCGTGCCTATTCCCGAAGTGCTCAACTTTGCCGGTAAAAAGCCCTGGGAAGTGCCCCACCTCGATACCATGGAAATGTGGATGTTTGGCAACCGCAAGTATACCATTTCGCTGGAAACCCTGGCTGCACTCTTCAAAATACCCTATCAGCCCCACCCTGATGGCGATGAGATCAATCGCATGTTTTACGAAGATGGCCAGGAAGGACTCGATGCCATTGTACAGCACAGCCAGCAGGATGTCATAGCTACTGCTCAGGTATACATGCGTTACCGCTGTCAGCCCCTGCTCAGGGAAGATCAGATTGTGGTCGTGTAAAGCCGATTGTCGAACAGGACAAGTATCACTAGAGAATACCAGTCTTATCCATAACATAAGTAATATAAGGTCCTGGTCATCTCTTTGCTTGTGTGATAAAAATTCTATTAACTGCTGCGTCTTTTCTAAAGCGGCTCCGTCGTACTGTCGAAATCAAAAACAAACGTAAATTTCGAAGGTACCATGGAACCGATGCTTTGTTATTCAAGCAGCAAACACCTGTATTGTGCACCTGCTGCTGCCCGTTTTACCTCAAAGCAAACGCTAAATAAGACGAGCCTGCTCCCTTTACCTGCTGCTAATGCTCTTGCCCCTCCTGATCAGCTTCATGGGGCAGGCATAACATACATAGCAAAGTTAAAAAGGACTCTCACCCCTGTTTTGCCCCTACCTTCCCCCTGATGGACTTGTTTGCGGGATAACGCTAATTACCAATGATGGTAGCGCTTTTGTACTTTTGTTTTGCTTCCTGAAATAATATGATAATTGTAAAACAGATGCTGCCTGAGCATGCCGTGGCAGTGCTCAGCATTTATGCGGATGGACTGGCAACCGGCCAGGCTACTTTCAATACAGAAGTACCGACCTGGGCAGATTGGGATAAGGGGCATTTGCCCCATAGTCGCTTAGTGGCTGTAGAAGATGAGACAGTAGTGGGCTGGGTAGCCCTATCTCCTGTCTCTTCACGCGCCTGCTACGGGGGCGTTGCAGAGTTTAGCCTCTACATTAGCGCTGCCCACAGAGGCAGGGGCATTGGCAATCGGTTAATGCAGGAGCTTATTCAGGAAAGTGAAGCGCAGGGCATCTGGACCCTGCAATCCTCTACATTTCCAGAAAATACAACCAGCGTAAGGCTACAGAAAAAGTGGGGGTTTAGGGAAATCGGCTACCGCGAAAAGATTGCACAGCTGAAGGGTGTATGGCGCAATACAATTCTGCTGGAGCGGCGTAGTGATAAATTCTGAGGGGCATACATTCAGGGATGATACTGAATCTTATTTAAGCCTTCTATCTTTAAAATAGCTCATTGATCTACCAGCGCTCAGTGAGTGACCAGCACAGGCACTACTGCTATCCAAAACAGCAGGCTATGCACAACCATCAACTAAACTTACATCCCGCAAAAGTGCAAAGCTATTTTTTCTAATTTGTGGGCTGTATGCTCAACCGTTCTATACCCGGAAGACTTCAGCAGGAAGTACTGCTGGAGGTTAAAAACCTGCAAACCCATTACCAAACCCCTTTTGGTACTGTCCGTGCCGTAGATGGCATAGATTTTAACATCCGGAAGGGTGAAACGCTGGGCATTGTGGGAGAGTCCGGCTCGGGTAAATCGGTTACTGCCTTAACACTTTTACAGCTCCTGGGCAGCCAGGGAAAAGTACTGGCAGGTGAGGCAAGTTTTCAGTCCCGCCAGCTGGGGGCCATCGACCTGCTCAAGGCGAACTCTACACAAATGCGACAGATCCGGGGCAACGAGATATCCATTATTTTTCAGGAGCCCATGACCTCCCTGAATCCGGTGTATACCTGTGGTAACCAGGTGATGGAAACCATTCTGCTGCACCGCCACGTAAGCCGCGACGAGGCCCGCCGCCAAACCATGTCGCTCTTTGAACGGGTGCAGTTGCCCAAACCAGAACGTATCTTTAAGGCCTACCCACACGAGCTGTCGGGCGGGCAAAAGCAGCGGGTGATGATTGCTATGGCCCTTTCCTGCGATCCGCAGCTGGTGATAGCTGACGAGCCTACTACCGCGCTGGATGTAACCGTGCAGGCCTCCATCCTGAAACTGATGGCTGAGCTTCGCGAAGATATTAATACGGCAGTGATATTTATTACCCATGATCTGGGTGTTATTGCCGAGGTTGCCGACCGGGTAATGGTAATGTATGGCGGCAAGGCCGTAGAGCAGGGCGAGGTGCTGGATATTTTCGCCAGACCGCGGCATCCTTATACCAAAGGCTTACTGGCTTGCCGCCCCCGCCTGGACATGACCCTGAAGGTGTTACCCACCATTACCGATTTTGTAGCACACGATGCAAGCGGCCAGCTGATTGAGCGGCCCGATGCCCGTTACCATTCGGTGGGTGAAGCACTCCTGAAGAACGTAGAAACCAGTGAAGAAATAAACCACCGGCACTTGCAGGTGCTTAAAAACAACAGGCCTTTGCTGGAGATCAATGACCTGAAGGTTGAGTTTGATGTTAGCCAGAGCCCGTTCCGGCGGCAGCAGGGCAAACTTACAGCAGTAGATGGTGTAAGCTTTAAGGTTTACCCCGGGGAAACACTGGGGCTTGTTGGTGAATCCGGCTGCGGCAAAACCAGCCTGGGGCGCAGCATCCTGCGGCTTATTGAACCCAGCAGTGGGGAGATCATCTATGATGGACAAAACATCCGAAAGCTTAAAAGTGGCGATATGCGGAGGCTGCGGCGACAAATGCAAATTATCTTTCAGGATCCTTATGCATCGCTGAACCCTCGGCAAACCATTGGCAATGCCATTATGGAACCCATGCAGATCCATAAGCTGCAGCAAAACGACCGGCAACGGCGGGAGCGCGTCATGTACCTGCTGGAGCGTGTGGGCCTTCGCTCAGATCAATACCACCGCTACCCGCATGAATTTTCCGGCGGCCAGCGGCAACGAATCTGCATTGCCCGAACATTAGCCCTGGAACCACGGTTTATCATATGTGATGAGAGCGTATCGGCGCTGGATGTATCGGTGCAGGCCCAGGTGCTGAACCTGCTCAACGAGCTAAAAAATGATTTTGGCTTAACCTATGTGTTCATCTCCCATGACCTTTCTGTCGTTAAGTTTATGGCAGATCGTATTATGGTGATGCAGCACGGCAAGATTGTGGAGACTGGTTATCCGGAGCAGATGTTTGAGCACCCGCGGGATGAATATACCCGGTCGCTGATAAAAGCCATACCACGCGGCGATCTGGAAGATATACGCAAAGCCCAGCTGGTACGCATGCTGGCAAGAAAGGCCGGCTAAAGCAGAAGATTATTGCTGTAACCAGGCAACCAATAGCTTAGTAAGTTCATTTTTTGCACAGGAATAAAGATGTTTATTATAAATAGTACAGGCATCAATCACAATACAAAACCCAAGGCTGTATAACAGATACATTTTATTAATATATTTCGGTAGCCTAACCGCCCGGTTAGCATTATAATCCTTAATCGGATTTTTTAAACTATATGAGTAGAGCCAAAGATTCAAACAGAAAAAAATCAAAGTCTGATAGTAACGAACTCAGCAAAGACGACATTTACCGCATGAAAGACCGGATCCGCGACCTGCTGGACAAAAACCGGTCCCGTGCCCTCAGTACCAAACATATTATCCGTAAGCTGGACCTCAAAAGCCGCAAGCAGCTGGATGCCATGGAAGCAGCCCTGCACAAGCTGGTTAAAGGGGGCGATGCCGAGATGACGCGCAATGGCCAGTTTAGGACCAAGCTGAAAAGCGAAGTGATTGAAGGGCGCGTAGATTTTGTGAACTCCCGCTATGCCTTTATTATTTCGCCGGATACCCAGCAGGATGTGATGGTCAATGCCAACCGCCTGAAAAATGCACTGGATGGCGATACGGTAAAGGTGCAGTTATATGGTGAGGCTAAAGATCCCGATAAACGGCCCGAAGGCGAAGTAGTAGAAATTGTAAAGCGCGGCCGCACCCAGTATGTGGGTCGTATCCAGCTTTCCAAAGGCTTTGCTTTTGTAATTCCCGATAGCCGTAAAATGCACAGCGACATTTTTGTGAAGCCCGGCGAGATCATGGATGCACAGGAAAACGATAAGGTTATGGTAGAAATTACCCAATGGCCCGATCGTAACCGTAATCCCGAAGGCAAGGTAATTCGTGTGTTAGGTCAGGCTGGCCTGAACGAAGCCGAAATTCACTCCATCATGGCCGAGTTTAACCTTCCTTTTGAATTCGACAAGGGGGTGGAAACACAGGCCAAGCGAATCAACGACGATATCACTGAAGAAGAGATAGCCAAACGGCGCGATATGCGCAATATCACCACTTTTACCATAGACCCGGCTGATGCCAAGGACTTTGACGATGCCCTTTCGCTGCGCCTGCTGGAAAATGGTAATTATGAGGTTGGTATTCATATTGCGGATGTAAGCCACTATGTGAAACCCGGCACCATGCTGGACAAAGAGGCCATTGAAAGAGCAACCTCAGTTTATCTGGTAGACCGCACCATTCCTATGCTGCCCGAGCGCCTCTCTAATGAGCTGTGCTCCCTCAGACCAAACGAAGATAAGCTGACTTTTTCGGCTATTTTTGAGCTGGACAAAGATGCACAGGTACGCCACGAGTGGTTTGGACGTACTGTGATACACTCAGACCGCCGCTTTGCCTACGAAGAAGCGCAGGAGCGGCTCGATACCATGAGTGGCGATTATGTGCGGGAACTTACAATTCTTAACACGCTGGCCCTGAAGCTGAAGAGCGATCGGTTTGCACGCGGTGCCATTAACTTTGAGACGATAGAAGTAAAGTTCCGCCTCGACGAACAGGGCCGGCCGCTGGAGGTAATTCCAAAAGTGCGCAAAGATGCCCATAAGCTTATCGAGGAATTTATGCTGCTGGCAAACAAGCGCGTGGCTGAGTGGGTGTTTAACCAGGGTAAGAAGGGAAAAGGCGACTACAAGCCGCCAACCTATGTTTACCGGATTCACGATGCCCCTAACCCCGAAAAGCTGGAAGGTTTCTCTGCCTTTGCCCGTAAGTTTGGCCATACACTCAACACCGAAGAGGAGGCTGTTTCCAATTCATTAAACAAGCTGATGCTGGCCATTGAAGGCAAGCCTGAGCAGAACGTACTGGAAACACTGGCAATCCGTAGCATGGCCAAGGCAAAATATTCTACCGAGCCCGAAGGGCACTTTGGTCTTGCTTTCGACCACTATACCCACTTTACCTCCCCTATTCGCCGGTATCCCGATGTAATGGTGCACCGCCTGCTGCAGCACTACCTGGATGGTGGCAAAAGCGCCGATAAAGACCGTTACGAAAAGCTTTGCCAGCACAGCTCCGACCGGGAGAAACGTGCAGCCGACGCCGAACGTGCTTCCATAAAGTACAAGCAGGTGGAGTTTATGAAGCTGCAGGACCCGGAAACTATCTGGAATGGTGTGGTATCCGGCGTAACCGAATGGGGTATTTATGTAGAGATTGTGGAGACCAAATGCGAAGGCATGATCAGGCTCTCTGACCTTAAAGATGACTACTACGAGTACGACGAGCAAAACTACCGCATCATTGGCAAAAGCAACAAAAAGATTATTACTTTGGGCGATAAACTTAAGGTGAAGGTATTAAATACCGACATCGATCGCCGTACCATTGATCTTGAGCTTGTTGAAAACCAACGATAAAATTCATACGCTGGAGGAGCTGGGACGCCTGCTGGCCGAGGCTGTAGAAAATGACCGATACGGACAGGACCCGCAGTCGCTGTATGAGCCCATTCGCTACATTATGGCACTTGGGGGCAAACGCATACGGCCGCTGCTCACCCTGCTGGCGCATGGGCTATGGCAAACCGACCCCCGGCCAGCCCTAAAGCCCGCCCTGGCGGTAGAGGTATTCCATAACTTCAGTCTTATGCACGACGATATCATGGATAAGGCCCCGCTTCGGCGGGGCAAACCTACTGTGCATGCCCGTTGGAACGAAAGCACCGCTATATTAAGCGGTGATGTAATGCTGGTAAAGGCTTATGAACGCCTTATGCAGGTGCCTGATGCAATTTTGCGCACTGCACTGGAAAAATTCAGCCAATGTGCCGCAGAGGTTTGTGAAGGCCAGCAGCTCGACATGGAGTTTGAAGGGCATGCGTCTGTAAGTGAACAGGAATATCTGGACATGATCCGTCGGAAAACGGCCGTGCTCCTGGGCTTTAGCCTGGAGCTGGGGGGTCTGGTAGCCGGTGCCGATACACAGGCCTGCAGCCTGCTGTACGAGCTGGGCATCAACATGGGCATTGGCTTTCAGCTCATGGATGACCTGCTGGATGTATATGCTGAACAGGAAAAATTTGGTAAGCAGGTAGGTGGCGATATCATTGCAAACAAAAATACCTATTTGCTCATAAAAGCCCGTGAACGTGCCATTGGCAAGGATGCAGATGAGCTTAACCATTGGCTTACACAGAAAAAGTTTGACGCTGCCAAAAAAGTAGCGGCTGTTACAGCAATTTATGATCGTTTGCAGATACGTGCACTAACAGAGGCTTTGATCGATGCGTACTTTCATAAATCTTTTGCTGCCCTGGAGGCTTTGCCGGCACCCGATGCACGCCGGGCACCCCTACGTCAATTAATGCAGGCCCTTTCTAAGCGAGAAAAATGAGTATTACTATCATACTGATGCTGATAATATCAGCGATAAGTATTTATGCTTTTCAGCGGCCTGACCTGCTGCAAAAGCTCTTGTTTCAGCCTTATGTAATCAAGCACCACAATGAATGGTACCGCTTTTTAAGCAGTGCTTTTGTGCACGGCAGCTGGATGCACCTGATCTTTAATATGTTCACCTTTTATTTCTTTGGCGAAGCAGTAGAGCGCTATGTGCTCAAGCCCCGCTTTGGAGAAATGATGGGTGGAATTTACTTTGTGCTGCTCTTTGTGGTGGGGGTAATTGTAGCCCATATCTCTACCTATGCCAAGTATAAGGATGCGCCACATTATCGTTCCCTGGGTGCTTCCGGGGGTGTATCGTCGGTGGTGTTCTGCAGCATTATGTTCTATCCAGCCAACGACCTTTGCCTTTATGGCTTGCTGTGTATTCCAGGTTTTATACTGGGGCCCCTCTATCTTATTTATTCTTATTACCAGGGCAGACGCGGTGCAGACAATATAAACCACGAGGCTCACCTCTATGGTGCTATTTTTGGCATTTTGTTCAGCATTATTGTAGACACTTCTGTTATTGGCAATTTTGTCGGGCAGGTGTCGCAGTATATGGCGCAGTATAGTTTATAAGCATGCTCTGCTAAGCGTTTGCGCTTCAGGCCTTCTTCAAAAGTATTAAAGTATCTTTATGAAAGCCCGGCATCTGAATATCCTCATCATCCTCTTCTATGTTATGGCAGCGCTTTGTTTGCTGGGGATGGGCAGTGCCCGGCAAAAACTACAACGCCTGCAGGCAACTGAGCAAAGGCTGATTTCGGATAGCACAGCAGTTTCGCAGCAAGGCGATCAGGGCGTTTCTCCGGGCGGGTCCACAGATGAAGTCGCCACTCAAACACCCTGGAAGGCCGACAAGCAGGAATTACAAGACAGGCTCACCCGCTGGCAAATTATAGCAGTGCTGCTGTTTTCGGTAGCTTCCCTCCTGTTGGTGCTCAGAGACAGGCTTGTGAAAAAGCCTAAGATTGAGGAATAGCCGGTTTTGTAAGTTATAAATACACCTTTAGGTTAACCCGAATTCAGAGCAGAGCCTCCAAATCCTGAATTTGCACCATACGCCAGTCTAGCGTAGCGGAACTCCCCTCCTTTTTAGGAGGCATTGGGTAGGGATCAATCAGTTGTGCGCTTGCGTAAGTGTTGCGCCTGGTCCTGTTCATGCACCCATTTCCAGAATGCCCCAAGAATTAACAGCGCTATTTTCCAAACGAAAAGCTAATCTAATGCTGACTAATGCTCTGTTTTCTGATACAGCGCTTCATTTTCGGTGAGGTTACGGCGCTGGTTTAGATCATATGGCAGGAAGATACGGAAGGTTGCGCCATCATCATGACCGGCAGATTCCAGGTTAATATAACCGCAGAGGCGTTCCACAATAGAAGCTACAATATAGAGGCCTAAACCGCTGCCCTGCGATTTTTCGTGGCCACGGTAGTACATATCGTAAATCCTTTCATGTATGGCAGGGTCAATGCCTGGTCCATTATCGCTTACCGTCAGTAGCACACCGCTGTTCTGTTCGTCTACCACAATGCGCAGACGCGGTTCTGAGTTATTCCGGAACTTAATAGAGTTGTCTATCAGGTAGAAGAGAATACCCCTGATTAGTTTTTCATCTGTGAGGAATGGCTTTTCGGTGTTGATTACCACATCTATCATAACCCCGTGCTCGCGTACGGATTTTTCGAAGCTTAGGAGGGTATCGTCTATAACTGCCTGAAAATCTATAGGTGCTATGCTCAGGTTTTCCTGCTTTACCTTGGTAATGGCAATAAGCTCGGAGAGGGTAAACTCCAGGTGGTTGGCCCGTTCACCCAGCATTTTTATATAGCGGGTAGAGAGGGGGTCCTGCACTTCCATTTGGGCAACATTTATCAAACCGCTGAGGGTAGCTACCGGTCCGCGCAGGTTGTGCGAGGCTTTGTACATAAAGGTCATCAGCTCGCGGTGTATCTTCTCAGAGCGGATTTCTGCCATCTTACGATCGGTAATCGGATAGGCAATGGCCATGTACTTATATATATGGTTGTGCTCGTCGTATACGGGCACCACCGACATGTCTACCCAGAACAAACGCCCGTCTTTGGTGCGGTTGCGGATCTCGCCCCGCCATACATGCGCCTCCTGCAGGCTTAGGTACATATTGGTCCAGAAGCTCTTGGGGTGATAATCGGAGTTGAGCATACGGGGATTTTTACCCAGCAGCTCACTGCGGGTATAACCCGAGATATCACAGAATTTATTGTTGATGTCTATATAATCGCCGTGCAAATCGGTAACGGCCAGCATAGCAGAACGGTCCAGGGCCTTCTTGTAGTGGTGCAGCTCGTTGTGGATGCGCAGCTTTTCTTCTTCGGTGCGGATAAGGTCTGTGAGGTTGTTGGCAATCACGAGCTTAGCCGCATGTTCGTTAAAATGTATCTGGTGCACCACCAGGTCCAGGTATACCACATTACCTTCGTCGTTCTTAAAGCGCCATACGCCGGCTTTCTCGTAATGCTTTTCCGAGAGCAGGTGCAGGTTCAGCAGGTAGTGATCCTTTTCATAGACCAGTGTCTGCAGGGGTTTCATGCGCAGCTCGGCCTGGGAATAGCCAAACAGGTCCAGGGCCGCATCGTTCAGGGAGAGCAGTAGTTTATCACGACTGCTGCAGATCCACATGGGTTGGGGGCTTTCCTTGTACAGCTTGCGGTAACGTTCTTCATCTGACTGCAGTCGCAGGCGCTGGCCATGTAGCTGCTGATGGCGGGTGCGCAGCACAATCATTAAAAGACTGGCGGTAATAATTAAAAAAAGAAAATTGGTAAAGGCACTGCCCAGCAGTGGCAGGTCTGGCAGAAACTGAAGCAGAAAAGCAGAAAGGGTAAACCAGGCAAGACCGGCCAATAAGTAGAGCACAACGATCCTTAGCGGACTGTGGTCTTCCGCAGGGTGTCTTCCGCTGCTATTTGGGGGCATAAAGTACAAACTCCTCAATAATCTGTTTAGTAAGTTACTAAACTGTAGGCGGAATAATAAAGAAATTTTTCGATTAAGGTAAAATAAAAAGCACACAGCTGTCGTTGCTGTGTGCTTTTTATATTGGAATTAAACCTGCTTCCGGAGCAGATTAAGCTTCTAACGGAGTAACTGATACGAAGGAGCGGTCTCTGTTTCCTTTTTTGAATTCAACAGTACCTTCTACAAGGGCAAAAAGGGTATGGTCTCTGCCAATGCCTACGTTCTCGCCTGGGTGGTGCTGCGTACCACGCTGACGAACCAGGATATTACCAGCTTTTGCGTACTGGCCACCGAATATCTTTACTCCAAGACGTTTGCTATGCGATTCACGGCCGTTCTTGGAACTACCTGCGCCTTTCTTGTGTGCCATGGTATTTCTTAGTTCTTAGGTTTAGCGATTAATTGTATTGGGTGGATTACAGGCTGATGCCTGTGATTTGCACCTTGGTAAAGTCCTGACGGTGGCCGTTTTTCTTGCGATAGCCTTTGCGGCGTTTCTTTTTGAAAACGATCACTTTGTCTCCCTTTACATGGCCCAGGATTTTCCCGGCCACCTTGGCGCCAGCCAGCATTGGGGCGCCAATTTCGACTGTGTTCTCATCACCGATGAGCAACACATTGCCGAACTCTACGGAAGCGCCTTCTTCGCCTGCCATGAGGGGGGCATAAACGAATTGGTCTTGTGTTACTTTGAACTGCTTGCCGTGTATGTCTACAATTGCGAACATTGTACTATTAAATATAGTGTTGCTAAAAACAGAGCGCAAAGATAGGCAGATTTAGCAAATAATCAAACAGTTTTTCAACACCTTACATCACCTAAAACCATACCAAACTTATGCACATACCAGTGTGCATAAATTTTTTAAAAAATTTTATGGATGTAAGTTCTTGACCATCAGGTTCTAAGAAGTGCAAAAACTTGCTTTTGCAAGAATAAAACTATTCTCATTATTTCAGTATTAACCTTCTGTTAACTAGTGCGTTATATAGGAGTACTTGCAATTTTACTTCAGATATGTGGGGTTTGAAAAGCGGGTAAGGTTTTTAATATTTGTAAGTACACGGTGGCCAGAACAAATGGCAACTTCCGGACCCGGTCATCATTTTTATTGACTGTTACAGAGGTTATTAGTGTAATGTTTTACTTAAAAAAGATTGCATTTTTATGAGCAGTTTAGCAGCAGAAGCAGAAGAGCCAATCCTAAAAGAGAATAAAGACCGTTTTGTGCTGTTCCCGATCCAGCATAATGACATATGGCAATTCTATAAAAAAGCCGAAGCCAGTATCTGGACTGCCGAAGAAATAGACCTGAGCCAGGACCAGAAGGATTGGGAGAACCTAAATGATGGCGAGCGCCACTTTATTAAGCACGTGCTGGCCTTCTTTGCCGCCTCCGACGGCATTGTAAATGAGAACCTGGCCGAAAACTTTGTGGCAGAGGTGCAATACACCGAAGCCAAGTTCTTCTATGGTTTCCAGATCATGATGGAGAACATACACTCAGAGACCTATTCGTTGCTGATCGATACCTATGTGAAAGATCAGGGCGAAAAGGATTATCTGTTCAATGCCATCGATACCATGCCTTGCGTGGGTAAAAAAGCCCATTGGGCGTTGCGGTGGATCAACGAAGGTAATTTTGCCGAGCGCCTGGTTGCCTTTGCGGCGGTAGAAGGTATTTTCTTCTCCGGCTCGTTCTGCTCTATCTTCTGGATGAAGAAGCGCGGTCTGATGCCTGGCCTCACCTTCTCTAACGAGCTGATTAGCCGTGACGAAGGCCTGCACTGCGACTTTGCCTGCCTGCTTTATACGCAGCATGTAGTGAATAAACTGCCTGCCGCAACCGTGCAGCAGATTATTACAGATGCTGTAACCATTGAAAAAGAATTTGTAACCGATGCATTGCCGGTAGACCTGATCGGCATGAATGCCCGCCTGATGTGCCAGTACATAGAGTTTGTTGCCGACCGTCTGCTGATGGAGCTGGGCGTAGACAAAGTGTATGGCGCCACCAATCCCTTCGATTTTATGGAGATGATTTCCCTGCAGGGAAAAACCAACTTCTTTGAGAAGCGCGTAGGCGACTATCAAAAAGCGGGTGTGATGAACCAGGAAAAAGAAAAACCAAGATTTACGCTGGACGAAGATTTTTAGTGCCTCTCTCCTTTCAACCAAAGAGTGCACATGTAGCCGGTATCTCCGGTGGCTAAATGCCACCGGAGTATTGCCGGAGTAGCCCCGTAACCGTGTAGACAATAGATTATCCAGGCTGAAGTTGCCAATGCTTCAGCCCTTTCAACCAAAACCTTATGTTCGTAATAAAGAGAGACGGAAGACGCGAATCTGTACGCTTCGACAAAATTACAGCCCGCATCGAGAAGCTGTGCGGTGGCCTGGATGCCAATTTTATCAGCCCGGTAGAGGTTGCTAAAAAGGTAATCAACGGCCTGTACGACGGTGTAACGACCCAGGAGCTGGACAACCTTGCAGCAGAAACAGCCGCCTCTATGGCTACCCGCCATCCGGACTATGCTATTCTGGCGGCGCGTATTGCGGTAAGCAACCTGCACAAGCTTACCAGCAGCAGCTTCAGCAATACCATGAAGCGCCTCTACACCTATGTAGATCCTAAAACAGACCAGAACGCCTCGCTCATCAGCAAAGATGCCTGGAAGGTAGTTAAGGAGCATGCCAAAACACTGGACGACGCAATCGATTACACCCGCGACTTTACCTACGACTACTTTGGCTTTAAGACGCTGGAGCGCTCGTACCTGATGAAATGCGATGGCAAGATTGTAGAACGTCCGCAGCACATGCTGATGCGTGTAGCCGTGGGCATTCACATGGATGACATTGCTTCTGTAATAGAAACCTACAACCTGCTGAGCGAGAAGTGGTTTACCCATGCCACACCAACCCTCTTCAATGCTGGCACGCCTAAACCGCAGATGTCTTCCTGCTTCCTGTTAACCATGCAGGAAGATTCTATCGAAGGCATTTACGATACCCTGAAGCAATGTGCCCTGATCTCGCAAAGCGCCGGTGGTATAGGGCTTTCTATCCACAACATCCGTGCAACAGGCTCTTATATCAAGGGTACCAACGGTACTTCTAACGGCCTTATCCCCATGCTGCGGGTGTTTAACGACACTGCCCGTTACGTAGACCAGGGCGGCGGCAAGCGCAAAGGTGCTTTTGCCATCTACCTGGAGCCCTGGCATGCCGATATCTTCGACTGGCTGGAGTTACGCAAAAACCACGGTAAGGACGAGCTGCGTGCCCGTGACCTGTTCTATGCACTCTGGACGCCAGACCTGTTCATGAAGCGTGTGGAAGAAAACGGCCAGTGGAGCCTGTTCTGTCCCAGCGAATGCCCCGGCCTCGCTGACTGTTACGGCGAAGAATTTGAAAAGCTGTACACCAAGTACGAGCGTGAGGGCCGTGCCCGCAAAACTGTAAAAGCACAGGACCTCTGGTTTGAAGTGCTGGAAAGCCAGATCGAGACGGGTACGCCATACATGCTCTATAAAGACCACGCTAACCGCAAAAGCAACCAGAAGAACCTGGGTACCATTAAAAGCTCCAACCTCTGCACAGAGATCATGGAGTACACAGCCAAAGACGAAGTGGCCGTGTGTAACCTGGCTTCTTTAGCCCTTAACAAGTATGTAGACCTGGACGAAAAAGGACAGCCTTTCTTCAACCACCAGAAACTATACGAAATAACCAAAGTAGCCACCAGGAACCTGAACAAGGTTATAGACCTGAACTACTACCCGGTACCGGAGGCACGCAACTCCAACATGCGCCACCGCCCCATTGGCCTGGGTGTACAGGGCCTGGCAGACGTGTTTATGATGATGCGTATGCCGTTTGAAAGCCCGGATGCCCGCCGACTGAACGAAGATATCTTTGAAACCATCTACTATGCAGCCATGGAAGCCTCTATGGAGATTGCGCAGAAGGATGGACCTTACCAGACCTTTAAAGGTTCTCCGGTAAGCAAGGGCATCTTTCAGTTCGATATGTGGGGCATTACCCCCAAGAGCAACCGCTGGGATTGGATAAGCCTGAAACAGCAGGTGAAGAAGCACGGCGTACGCAACTCCCTGCTGGTGGCGCCGATGCCAACGGCTTCTACTTCGCAGATCCTTGGTAACAACGAGTGCTTCGAACCATATACTACCAACATCTACAGCCGTCGTACGCTGAGCGGTGAGTTTATTGTGGTGAACAAGCACCTGCTGAAAGACCTGATAGTGCTGGGTCTGTGGGATGATAACATGAAGAACCGCCTGATTGCCGCCAACGGCTCTGTGCAGGAGATTCCTGAAATTCCGCAGCACATCAAAGAGCTGTACCGGACCGTTTGGGAAATTTCCCAGAAAGCCATCATGGACATGGCTGCCGACCGGGGTGCCTACATTTGCCAAAGCCAAAGCCTGAACATCCACATTCAGGACCCGAACTTCGGCAAGCTTACCAGCATGCACTTCTATTCCTGGAAGAAGGGACTGAAGACCGGTATGTACTACCTGCGTACCAAGGCCGCTACACAAGCCATTCAGTTTACCGTGGACAAAGCCGCACTGCAACAGCCTAAAGCTGAAGCAAAGCAGGCCGAAGTCCTGAATGAAGATCAGAACCGCTCCGATATGTCTTGCTCCCTGGACAACCCAGATGCCTGCGAGGCCTGCGGCAGCTAACAAAGACTCTTATTTTTGAGTGTTTATGATGAAGCGATTCCCCCGGTGCGAAAGTGCCGGGGGTTTTGTAAAACCAATCTTCATTTATATAATGTTATGATAGATTTATTTGCTTTTAGCGACGAAGCAGGAGAATATGCAGTAAATAAAGTGGGAAAAGGGAAAAGCCCTTTTTATTTGAGGTGTACTTATACTATACATGCTAGC
>JASLAE010000309.1 GCA_030147305.1 Cesiribacter sp. | reverse complement strand
GGCGCTTATTGAAGATCTGAAAGACATTCTAGCGCGTGAAGAGCGCAGGATGGAGATCATCAAAGACGAGCTGCAGCAGCTGAAAGACCGTTATGGTGATAACCGCCGTACCATCGTTGAGCACAGTGCTGAAGACTTCACCATGGAAGATATGATCCCAAACGAGAAAGTGGTGATCACCATTTCTCATCAGGGATATATGAAGCGCACCCAGCTGATTGAATACAGGACGCAGGGACGGGGAGGGGTTGGCTCTCGTGGTGTGGCAACCAAAGAGGATGATTTTACAGAGCATCTCTTTATTGCCAGCACGCATAATTACCTTCTGATCTTTACCGAAAATGGAAAAGTATACTGGATTAAGGTATATGAAATTCCGGAAGGTACTAAGAACTCTAAAGGTCGTGCCGTTCAAAATATCATCAACATTGAGCCGGGCGATCGGGTAAGGGCAGTCCTGAATGTAGAAAACCTGAAAGATGAAGATTATATCAACAATAACTTCATCATCATGTGTACCGTAAAAGGTACCATTAAAAAAACAACATTGGAGGCCTACAGCCGTCCACGTCAGAATGGAGTAAATGCAATTACCATTAATCCCGGCGACCGCCTGCTGGACGTACGCATGACCAATGGCGATAACCATATGGTTTTGGCCCTGGAGAGTGGAAGAGCGATACATTTTCACGAATCGGATGTTAGGCCTATGGGCAGAACCGCAGCAGGTGTACGTGGTATCTCGGTAGAAGACGAGAACGATCATGTAATTGGCATGGTTTGTGTTGCCAGGGAAGACGCAAGTCTTTTGGTAGTCACAGAAAAGGGATTTGGAAAACGTTCTGCGGTAGAAGAATATAGAATTACCCGTCGGGGTGGCAAGGGTGTAAAAGCACTAAAAATTACTGATAAAACCGGAAAACTCGTTGCCATAAAAGAAGTTATTGATTCTGATGAGTTGATGATTATTAACCGCTCGGGTATTACTATTCGCATGAAAGTGGATGATCTGCGTATCATGGGAAGAGCAACCCAGGGCGTTCGGCTTATCCGTTTGAATGATACCGATAGTATTTCGTCTGTAGAAAAAATTGAGATGCTGGAAGTAGACGAAGTATTGGAAACCTTAGCAGCAGAAGATATTAACGACATACAGAACCTGGATAATCCCGATACAGGTGGAGCTACCGAAGGAGAAGCACAGGAAACAGAACTTTAATTTTAATTTTTTTTTTAACCATCATGAAAAATTCATTTCTGATCATTTGTATGATGCTGGGCATGACAACCGCCTTTGCCCAGAACAAAGCGGTCAACAAAGCAGATCAGCTCCTGAAGCAGAACAAATTAGCTGAAGCCAAGGAGCAGATCGACATGGCCGTAAATGACGAAAAAACAAAGGACAAAGCCCGTACCTGGTATCTGAAAGGCCAGATCTATACTGAAATCGCAAAGTCTGAAGATGCTACCGTACAAGGCCTTGCTCCCAATGCAGTAGAAGAAGCAACTGCAGCCCTGCAGAAAGTGAAAGAACTGGAGAATAATCCAAATGGTAACTTTACCGTATTTGCAGACCAGGGGCTAACTGAGCTTTGGGGCAACTATGTAAATAAAGGTGCTACGGCTTATCAGGCAGGAAACTTCGAAGAAGCACTCAAGCAATTCGATAATGCCATTAAGGTAAATCCGACAGATACCACTGCGAACCTTTATGCAGGTGTTGCTGCACAGCAAATTGGTGATCGTGATGCCAGTGCCAAATATTTCTACCAGCTTATTGATACGGGTTATAAGGACAAGGATATTTATTATTCGCTGATTGCTTATGAGCGTGACGAAAAGGAAAATCTAGACAAAGCCCGTGAGATGATCAAGCGTGGTAAAACTGATTTCCCTGAAGAAGTTGAATTCCGTAAGCAGGAGGTAGCCCTGTTGCTGAAGCAGGATAAAACAGAAGAAGCAAAACAGGAATTACAGAGCGCTATTGATGCTGAGCCAAATAATCCTGATCTGTATTTTAACCTGGGTTATTTGAATGAAGAGTTAGGTGACCAGGATGCTGCAATTGAAGCATACAAAAAAGCCATTGAAGTAGATCCTGAACACAAGAATTCATCTTTTAACCTGGCAGTTATTCATTACAATAAAGCTGCTGACATGGTAAAAGAAGCCAATAGCGTAGGCTTAAGCAAAGAAGAGGCTAAGCGAGGTGCTGATTTGCGCAAGCAGTCAACAGAATCTTTCAAAGAAGCCGTTCCTTATGTAGAAAATGCTCTTCGCCTGCACCCCGATAATCGTACACTGATGGAAATTACCATGGTGACCTATGATCGTGCGGGTATGAAAGAAAAATCTGCTGAACTGCAGCAGAAGCTTGATACAATGGAAGAAGAAGTTGTAGAAGAGCCCGCACAGGAATAGTTCAGTTACTATTGCATTTGATAAGAAGAAGCTGCCCCCAAAGGCAGCTTCTTTGCTGTTAGTATTAGTTAACTTTTGTTAGGAGCAGGATAGAAGGTGTATGCCGCATTACTTAAAATAATCTGAATATGAGATTAGCTTGTAATTAGGATATCCACATGCTGCTGGAATTCGTTATGCTGAAGAGAACCTTGTTTGAAGGTGTTTTACTAATACTGTTTATTAGCAACGGGCTGTCATTTAATCTTTTATAATTCTTCACATGATCAAATTATTTAACATCTTTTGCTCTTTTCTGATGTTGTCGCTCCTTTTTGGATGCGCGAAAAATCAGGAGCGGGAGCAAACCCTTCAATATGAACAGGCTTCCAATGCACAGTATGTAGCAATAGCAGATACTTCAAATCTGGCCAAGGCCGTGTTTGCGAGCGGATGCTTTTGGTGCACTGAAGCAGTTTTTGAAAGAGTTGAGGGTGTACAGGAAGTGATAAGTGGCTACGCCGGCGGTACAGAAATAAAACCTACTTATAAACAAGTCAGTGCTGGTTCGACCAGTCATGCGGAGGCTGTTATTGTTTATTATGACTCAACTACGGTCACTTATAATACGCTGCTGTATATTTTCTTTCATTCCCATGACCCAACACAATTAAATCGACAGGGGCCTGATGTTGGTACGCAATACCGATCTGGTATCTATTATAACAGTGCATATCAGCAGAAACTTGCAAGTATCTATAAAGACAAACTGGACAAGGCTGGAGATTTTAAAAAACCTGTAGTAACTGAGCTTAAACCACTTGCAAAATTCTGGCCTGCAGAGGGTTATCATCAGGATTATTACAAACTTAATCCTGAAGATGCCTATATCCGGGCTGTCTCCATGCCGAAGGTTAAAAAGTTTGAAAAAGAGTATCAAAAGTTTCTTAAAGCCGAATACCGCCACAATAAGGCCAATTAGCTTAACAAGTTTATAAGTTACAGGGTTAGTACCTTAAGAATATTTTCGTAATCAGATTATAAAGATCAATGGAAAAGGCTACAATTGGTGGCGGTTGTTTCTGGTGCGTTGAAGCAGTATTTCAACGACTGGAAGGTGTTGAGCAGGTTGTCAGCGGGTATGCAGGGGGTAAGGTTAAAGATCCTACTTACCGCGAGATATGTTATGGAAAAACAGGGCATGCGGAGGTTGTTCAAATTACCTTTGATCCTTCAATAATTTCTTATCAGGAATTGCTGGAGGTGTTTTTTGCTACGCATAATCCCACTACGTTGAACAGGCAGGGAAATGATGTTGGCACCCAATACAGATCTGTTATTTTCTACCATACTGAAGAGCAGAAGCAAATAGCTGAAGCTGTAAAAAATGCGGTGGACGCATCCGGTGAGTGGGATGACCCCGTAGTAACTGAGATCAGTGCACTGCCTGAATTTTATAATGCTGAGGATTATCACCAAAATTACTTCAACGACAATTCAAATGCCCCTTACTGCCAGTTTGTAGTAAAGCCCAAAGTAGATAAGCTTCGGAAATCTTATCGGGAAAAGCTGAAAAAGGCTACTAGCTAAGACCTACCTGTATAGCTACAAAGTTGTTGCTGATTTTTGTGATAAAACAAGCTATTAGTTGCTGGGGCTATAGCTCCAGAACACTTTGCTATGCACGATATTAAGGCTTAAGAAACTTTACTTCATTTTCTTTTCAAGCATCGCCTTTTATCCGTCAATCATTGCCCTAGCGTTGCTCATGCTTGCTTTCGAAGCAGGAAAGATTTCAAGCAGATTTCATTTCAGGACGTTTTTTATTTATGCTTTTCGAGTATCCATAACTATGCCTCGGGAGATGTTACTGTACAATTGTTAGATGTGATCGAGAAGACGGATCATCGAAAAAAAATCATGCAGCTGTTTCAGCAGGAGCGTGCAGCTTTGTTGGCAAATGCACATCAAAAGATTCTAAACAATGTAGACAAGGAGGTGCTTGTGAAACGTGCCGGATATTTATCC
>JASLAE010000241.1 GCA_030147305.1 Cesiribacter sp. | reverse complement strand
AATCATTTACAAAGGTTTTCGGCTGCTCAGCCTGGATTGGCTGCTGAAGGAAATAATTCTGCCACCGGCATATCAAAAAGAAATCAAAGCCCTGGATCAGGTATAGTCCTCTATGCCCAGGCCCAAATTCAGCCTCAAAGCTTCTTTAAAATGTACTGCCGGGAAACCTTGTCCTGCACTACCTGGTATCCCGCCTTAAGCTGAAGCGACCATCCTTTTCCACTTATCTTTTCCGGCGCTAGCTGGTTGGGCTGGTCCAGGATTACGCTGCTCCAGTCCTGGCTTATGAGGGCGCCTTCCTCAACCGTGAGAATACCCCACGCATCTGATACCCGCAGGTTTGGATAGACTGTTCCTTTTCCCGGCAGGGGTACCAGATTGCCTGGATTGAAAGAAATACTCATGTTCTCAAAAGGTATTTCCAGGTGGGGCTCCTCCACAAACCGACGGGTATACTCCTGCAGCTGTTGTTGCAGGCGAAGGTCGCGTTCCTTTTCTTCTGCCAATAGCTGTTTTCCTCCGTATTGATTGGCCGCATGCTTTACAGCTTCAGCTACATTTACCGGTAGCTTTATGCCAAAGGCTTTCTGAAAGTATGGGCTAAGCCGGGTTTGGGAACTGATTTGCTTGTTCCATTGCCTGTTTTCCTGGGCCAGCAGGTAGCCCCAGGCAGGAATGGTCTGATAGGCAAAAGAACGTACATAGGTTGGATTTTTCAGAAACGCCTGCTGTTGCTGCAACAGATGTTTTTTTATCTCCCCTTTATTTCTACCACTCATCATCAGGCCGGTGTATTCAGCGATCCCTTCATTCAATTCCAGCAGGTTCTCTGTAGAATCTGCTGCAGGGTAAAGGCTATGGCGGTAGTGGCGGAACAGGAATGCATTTTTAAGATTTTCTTTCCTGCTTTGGGTATTTTGGGCCATCAAGGCTGCTTTCAGGGCCTCCAGCTCAAGTCGCAGATACAACCTTCCTTCCATCTTATCCAGATGATCGTTATCCGGTGTATTAAGCTTAAAACCTATTGCAGGCTGTACCCGATGAAAAAGTTCGTGCGCCAATAGCTGGATGCGATCGGCCTTATTGGCTGGCAGGGGAAGCATAACCATGGCCCATCGCTTACCGCTCCAGGGTACTGCTGTGTTGGCTATGTTAACTTCTGCAGGGAGCTGACCTGTGTAAATGCTCCCCTCCTTTTTCAGCAGGCCTGCACTATCCGGCTCGTTTGCCCATAGTTTACGGCTGCCCGGATCTACAAGCAGCAGTGCTCCATACAGGTTTTTATTCCACAATGCCTGGTTATGGTGCGTGGCTGCTTTTACCTCCTGGAAATAAACCTGCAGACTATCGGTCTTATAGGGGTCCTGCCCATGCGCAGCGATACAGCCGCCCATTACCAGTAGCAAACTAAAAATGACACGTTTTTTCATCCTTAAAGAAGTTGGTGGTGCCGGCAAATTTTATAATAGCCTACTCCCCGAAGGAGGAGATGCAACTATGGAATAAAATTTACTAATAAAAAGCTTCTTCTTTTACAGATAAGACCACATTTATAGCAAATCACATTTAACATGGCAGCGCCTGTCTTTCTCCCTGCGCTATCTCTTTTTGCCCTGCTTTGGCTGTATACTATCACAGCGTGGAGAAAATATTAAATTGAAATTTCAGTTTCTTAAAATGAAATTTCCGTATACTTGTTTAAGATATGGAAGCAAGTATGGCAGCACAACCGCAGGATATAGATGGTTTAGTAGTAGTAAAGGATAACCTTGAGCTTATTCACCTGCGTGATAAAGGGATAGACGTGCAGTATTTCAGAAACCTGCAGGACTACGCCAGCCTGCCCAAAGCAGAACTGGCCTATTTTGTAGGCGTCGATCCTACCACAGTAGACAACTACCGCAAAAACAACAAGAAGTTCACCGGCGACAGTGCCGAGAAGCTGCTCAAGCTGCATCGGCTTTTTGCGCTGGGCGAGGAATTATTTGGCTCCACTGATGAGTTTACCGACTGGCTACACATGCCGTCACCCGGGCTGGAAGGACAAAAACCGGTAGCCCTGCTCCATTCCATAACCGGCATTGGTGAAATAGAAAAGCAGCTTAATCGCATCATCCATGGCTACGTTGCCTGATTATGCTGCTGTACCGGATCATTTTTTCTAAATACGCAGAAGCGAAGTTTGCCCCTGGTGAATCGGGGCGCTGGAACCTGAACGGCGAACGCGTGCTCTATACCAGCACCAGCCCGGCCCTGGCCATGTCCGAAACTATGGCGCATCGGCTGGGACAGGGGTTTTTATCTGCCGGTTACAGCCTTATTACCTTTACCATACCGGATGCTACTCCTGTGGAGGAAATTAACCGCACTCAGTTACCCGATGACTGGCGCTTATATTCCAGCTATTCATTCAGCCAGCCTTTAGGTTCTGCCTGGTTCAACAGCAGGAAAACACTGCTGCTACGCGTACCCTCTGCGGTAGTTCCTGGTGATTTTAATGTGGTGGTGAATGCCACGCATGGGGATTATGACAAGCTACAGGAGATAAGCCGGGAAGCTTTTCCCTTTGACCAACGTTTTATCCAGGCGGACCAGGAGCTGAAAGAAAGTCGACAAGGGAAAGAAGTGAAGTGGGGTAGTAAAAAGAAGTGATCCTGCCGCTGCATGTACTTTTATCTTTTCACAAGCATGTACTCATGGCGCACCTCACGATTTTAGCGATGCAGGGCAGCCGTCTTGAGTTGCTCAATGAACTCGTGTGTATCTGTCAGGCCAGTGCGTAACTGTTTACTGCTGCTGTAATAAGCCGCAATATAGTCCAGGCCGAAATATGCAGAAGTCCGTGAAAACGGAACTTCAAATCCTTCGGGCAATGCTTTGTCCGATCCTACTGCAATCAAAAAACTCTTTTTACCTTTTAGCTGCCTGCCCAGCGCTTTGTTGAGCGTCATAAGATCTGTGAAACGGTCGAAAAATATTTTCATTGGCCCGCTCATAGCATACCAGTAAACGGGTGTCGCAAACACCAGCACCTTGTGCTTTAGCAGCTGTTCGGTTATATGGAGGAACTTGTCGTCCGCAGGATAGCTTGCAGCATAATCGTAAGGGTATAGGGTATGGTCGAGTAAATCAATGATTGCATAGTCGAGATCTGCAAAAAGCTGATGGATGAGATCTTGCGTATCACTATCCTTTCGGGCACTGCCTAAAATCACCAGGGGTCGGGTTTCCATCATCAGAGAAGCTAATACAGGGATTTACAATCTATCCAAAGGAGTAATTTATTACTTACCATTGCTGCAAAATCAAAAGCGAGGCTAATACCCCCATTTCTTTAAAAGCGCACCCCCGCTACACACTACTACGCTTATGGGTCCTTGCCGTAACTGGGGCGTTTGCTTCCGCCTCTGACGTTCAATAACAAAAACTTTATAGGCCTGTTATAAAATCATAATCCATAAAGATGCTTGCATAGGTTTTACCTGCATCTGGATCTTCAGTTAATTACATTTTTTAATAGTACTAAACTTCAATTTGTGTGAGAAACATTTTCAGAGGACTTTTAGCGGGCTATGGAGCCAGCAAATTAGGCGGAGGCTGCATTTCTACCGTCCTTATCTTTATTGTACTGTGGGTAATCCTGGGTCAATGCATGTAAGCTACTGCATGCAATAAAAAGGCAATTGTTTAAGCCAGCTTCCCAGCACATTCTTATGTAGGCCACCCAACTTCGCAGCGAGCGTTATCCCGAAAGCATAGAAGATTTTATTTCTTAAGCCTCGCCTCCTGCAACGCCTGTTTAAAAAACTTTCCGTGCCGGGTTGGAGTATAATCCCAGTCGGAGAAAAGCCTGGGTGCCCACTGTGGGTCGAACACCCACACCACGTAGGAGATCCCTTTTTCATTACAATAGTCAGTGATGGCCCTGCCATACGATTCATCACTGATCACAGGCTCGTGTGCGCCTTTTTCTTCCGGCCCGCTAAAGCCCACTTCTGTTAATATGAGGGGATATTGTTCTGCGACAAAACCCCAGTCTGCAGTCCATTTCTCCTCCCAGGGCTTTTCACGTTTCTGCGGATAGGGATGGCTTACATAGGCGATGCCTTCGGCCTCAATTGGGTTTTGCGCTACTTCTGTTAGGTCGTAGGCCCAGTTAAAGCCAGCTATTAGCGGAATAGCCGCTGCGCCATTCGCCCGTACAATAACTATAATCTCTTCCATCAGGGCTTTCCATTCCTCCCAGCTGCAGGTACCCAATTGGCCATGGTAGACGGTAGGTTCATTGAAAAGCTCGAAAAAGGCTACCGCCTTGTTGCCTTTAAAATGCTTTGAGATGGTGCGCCAGAACTCAAATGTTTCTTTGCGGGTAGTCTCATACATGGGACTCTGGTACATTTCATTCTTGAGGTTGCCAATGCTGTGCCAGTCAATGATCACATACATGCCCTGTTCGGCCGCCAGTGCCACACCTGTATCCAGTAATTTCAGGTACGCATCGGTTCCTCTCCTGCGCCAGGCGGTCGGGTGCACCGGAAAACGCACAATGTTAGCTCCCCATTTTTTCATCTCTTCAAAATAGGACCTGTTCCAATGCCCTTCTCTGTCCAGCTTATCGGGATCGCTGGTATTTAAGCCCTGGAAAACAACGGGCTGACCATGCTCTGTGACAAACTTATTGCCCTTTACAACTATCTGGCTGAGGCCTGATGCTGTCTGGCTCTGAAGCTTTCCAGCAGATAGCATCAGCAGTATTGCCAGCGTAATAAAATAAGGTGTTTTCATGTTCAGAAGATTGAAGCGTGCTTGAATGCCTAAAACCGCCGCTGTTAAAGTTCAAAATACAACAGGGTTGATAATATTCAATGAAGGCAGCTACAAAACCCTATCTTTCTGCTCGTCGAACTTAAGAATGCCGGCCTCCTGAAGTCAGTGCCCTTTAGTACTGGTGAAAAGTTTCGGTACCGAGGCCAGAAATCTAATATCATTCGGAATTGCCTCATTTTCACTAATTTATTCTGGTGATAAATTCTTTTACACCTTTAAATAATGTGCTATTATCATTAATTTGCATCTATATAGTGATGATAATTTTGCTATACTGCTTAAAATGCAGACGACAGAACCGCAGGTCTAATCATACCACATCCACATTTATGTTAAATAAGAAAGCAACCATTCTCATGGTTTTGCTCCTTTTATCGCTTGCAGGCTATAGCCAAAAGCAGGGAGCAAACCTCACTGGCTGGAGCCCTGATGATATTGTAAACCAGGAACACATCAACCACATGATGTTTTCGCCAGATGCCAGCATGGTTGTCTGGGAAAAGAAGCGCCCCTCTAAAGAGAAAGATAAGTTTGTGAGCGACCTGTACCTGTCGCGCCTGCAATCTCTGAAAGAGGGTGAGTACAGCACAGTACAGCTAACCCGTAACGAAGAGAATGATCACAGCCCCCTCTTCTCTGCAGATGGCGAGCAGATTTTCTTTTTATCCTCCCGAGACGAAGGGAAAAAAATCTGGGCCATGAACATCTGGGGCGGCGAGGCCTATGCGCTCGATAGTTTTTCCACCGCCATCAGCCAGCTAAAGCGGCTGGGCGACCATTCCCTGGTTTTTCTTGCCGAAGAGGGGAAAACCCTCCACGAGCAGTTGCTGGAAAAGAAAAAGGACGATGTAATGGTAATCGAAGATACGGCCCATTTTAAAGCAAACCGCATCTTTGCATACGACATCAAGAAAAAGCAGGCCCGCCGCCTGACAGACAATAAACATCCTGTCAATGAATATGCCGTCTCGAAAGACGGTCGCTGGCTCGTGAGCAGCCACCAGGGCTCCCCGCATTATGGGGTAGATGCACAGCCCAAAAACAAGGTTTACCTGTGGGACCTCACCAGCGGCGAAAAGAAAGAAATTCTGGGCAATACCTATCAGACGCCGAGCAGTTTTACCTTTACGGCAGACAATGGGGGCTTTTACTTCAGCAGCGTGCAGTCAAGCAATCCCGAGTGGAATGGTGCAGGCGTTGACCTGCTGCATTATTTCGACCTGGCTTCGGCTACGCCCAAAAAGGTAGATCTGCAATGGGACTGGGGCCTGGGTGGCTCCTTTGAAGTGGTAGGCAACGACGTGCTGGCAGTGCTGGCAAATGGTCCGCTGAAAAAGCTGGCGTATTACCAGAAAAAAGGAGATGCCTGGACCTATCAAACCGTAGCAGCAGAAGGCAGGGATCAGCACCTGAGCCCCGCCGCAGTGGCCGACAATAAAGAAGACATTCTCTTTATTTACTCCACAGCCTCTACACCTACCCAGTACATAAAAGGCAAGCTGGCTACAAAAAGGAAAAATGCTACCATTACCAAAGAGCGGGAGCTGGCAAAGCTTAATGGCCACCTGGCCAATAAAAAGCTGGGGCAAACTGAAGTAATGCGCTGGACGGGCGCCCTGAACGAAGAAGTAAGCGGCATTCTCTACTATCCTTACAACTACCAGCCCGGCAGGGCCTACCCGCTGGTGCTTGCCATTCACGGCGGCCCTTCCGGTGTAGACCAGGACCAGTGGGAAGCCAATTGGGCCTATTACCCACACCTGCTCTCGGAAAAAGGTGCTTTTGTACTGATGCCTAACTACCATGGCTCATCTAACCACGGGCAGCAGTTTGTAGAATCCATCAAAGGGCACTACTATGAGTATGAGCTAACCGATATTCTCAATGGCGCACAGACGCTCATCGATGCCGGCAAAGTAGACAAAGATTCCCTGGGTGTAATGGGCTGGTCGAACGGCGCCATCCTTACGACCATGCTTACCGTGCAGCATCCGGATATGTTTAAAGTAGCAGCACCCGGTGCCGGCGATGTGAACTGGACTTCTGACTATGGTACCTGCGAATTTGGTGTAAGCTTTGACCAGAGCTACTTTGGCGGTGCCCCCTGGGATGATGTCAATGGCAAATCCTATAACGAGAATTATATTCTAAAGTCGCCGCTGTTTGAGATGGAAAAGGTAAAAACGCCCACCATCATCTTCCATGGCAGCGAAGACCGGGCCGTACCTCGCGACCAGGGCTGGGAGTATTACCGTTCCCTGCAGCAGCTGAAGCAATCTCCCGTGCGCTTCCTCTGGTTTCCCGGCCAGCCGCATGGCCTGCAGAAAATCAGCCATCAGAAAAGAAAAATAGAGGAAGAAGTTGCCTGGTTCGACCGCTACCTCTTTGGCAAATACAAAGCGCCTAATGAAGCTTTCAGCGAAGAGAGCCCGCTGGCCATGCTGCTGGAAAAAGAGAAGCTGGCCCGCCACGAGCACCAGCTGGGTGTCTGGCAGGCAGGAACACTGCTGCCAGAAGTGGCTGCTATCAAGAAAGATTCGCTGCACATAGGCCGCTACGAAGTGACCAATGCACAGTTCAAGGCTTTTAAACCTGCCTATACCTTTGCTGCCGGCCAGGATAACTTTCCGGCACAGCATGTTAAGTTCGAAGATGCAAAAGCCTATACCCAATGGTTGAGTGATAAAACCGGCCAACGCTACCGCCTGCCCAACAGCAAGGAAGCAGCCAAGCTGCAGGAAAAAGCACGGGAGGCAGGCGCCAGCGAAAACACCCTCAACTACTGGGCGGGTTATGGCATTACCATCGATGAGCTTCCCGCATTCAGGCAAAAACTGCAGGAGGCTAAGGGCAGCCTGGTAAAAGAAGCCTGTGCCTTTAAACCACTGGCGCTTGGCGATACCAAGGTATTTGACCTGGGTGGTAATGTTGCAGAATATTACGATGAAGGAGGCAAATGTGCCATATATGGCTACAGTGCCTACGATTTTGTAGACCCAAGCGCGCAGGAATGTGCTACTGCACCTGAATACACTGGTTTCCGGGTGGTACGGGAGTAATCAAAGTACTAATCATAACAAAGGAGCCAGCCCGTGCACGGGCTGGCTCCTTTGTTTAATACAATAATTATAATAATGCCGGCTATTCGCTGCCGCCATATCTGCGGAGCAGGGCGGCTACTTTGCTATGCTGGTCATGCAACGCATCGGCCAGTGGGGTGCGGCCCCAACGATCTTTTGCATTTGGATCGGCCCCCTTTTCCAGCAGATACTCCGCTACCCTGTAATGCCCTTCGGCCGCTGCCAGGTGCAGGGGTGTACGTTTATCTAAACTTTCTGCTGTAACTGCAACACCATGGGCCAGCAGGTTTTGTACTTCAAGCAGATCTCCTTCACTGGCTGCCCAGCAGAGGTTAATCATTCCTTCCAGCTGCGACTGCCGGCGGGGCAAACGCGGATCTTTCTTCTTGTTTGTAGGGTCTGCTACATGATCGTAAATGTGAAAGCTGTACTCCTTCACCAGTTCTTTACAGAACTCAACCCCACGAACCGTATTCCCTAAAGGATCCAGCGGAGGGGAGTAAATGGCAAGCCCCATAAGCCCCGGCACTACCACCATCATGGCTCCGGAAACACCACTTTTAGCGGGTAAGCCTACCAGAAAAGCAAACTCGCCGGAATAGTCATACATCCCGCAGGAAAGCATCAGGCTCAGGCAATCTCTTACATCATCAGATTTAAAGATCTTCTCCCCGGTGGCAGGGCAGATGCCACCATTGGCCAGGGAAGCAGCCGCCATGGCCAGCTGATCTACTTCCAGCTCAATGGAGCAACACTTGCGGTAGAGCTCTATGGTATTGTAAAGATCAGTACCCTCCGGAAACGCTTCTTTCTCCTTCATATAATAACTCAGGGCCATGTTTCGGCTGGAGCCATCTGCTTCATACACTTCTTCATTGAAGCCCACCGCTGTATTACCGCAGAGCTTAGACCAGATGTCCTGTACATGTTTAAAGCGCCTGGCTACAGTAAGTTCGGGCTTAATCAGCGAGCATACCATGATTGCCCCGGCATTGATCATGGGGTTATGGGGCAGATTTTCCTGGTTTAGCACAAGTCCGTTATAGCCTCTGCCACTTGGCTCGCGCCCAACATGCTGATGCACCTTCTCTTCTCCCAGCTCGTGCAGGGCTAT
>JASLAE010000232.1 GCA_030147305.1 Cesiribacter sp. | reverse complement strand
CAGGCGATGAAAATTGCCAGACCGGCAAAGACGCTGAATACCTGCCCAAAGCGCAGATCTGCCTGGTATTGCTGGTTAAAAGATTCGTCCAGAAAGCTGTTTAAGAAAGGGTAATGTGGGACCAGCTCACCCCATTGTTGTTCCAGCTCAGCAATTGTAGCAGGAAGGTTATTGGACTCAATCCGCAGACTTAGCTTTGTAAGCGACCCACCGGGAGCCGCATAACGTAGTGCCAGCGGCTCAATATGATTGTGAAGCGAGCGGAAATTGAAATCCTTTACAACGCCAACGATAGTGCCTTCACGCCCCCACTGGGAAAACCTTTTGCCTACAGCATCCGCTGGATTGGTATAGCCCCACAATTTAGTGGCAGCTTCATTGAGCAGGAGCGATTCTGTCGTATCTGCCATAAAATCCCTTGAGTAGGCCCTGCCCGCCGCCATCTCTATTTCGTAGTGAGGAACAAAATCAAAATCAATCTCATAAACCAAAGGATCCTCCGTTTTCATAACACCCTCTGACGTCTGTATCTCTGTGCTGGCATTTGGTATAAAGTCTCCGGGAACAGAGCGAGAGGCCGCTGCTGAAAGCACGGCAGGATGCTCTTCGAATACTGTTTTGATCGTTTCAATCTTCTGACTGACAACATCATCGAAGCCAAAGTCAACTACTAGCATCTGTTCCTGCCTAAAGCCCAGTTCTTTGTTTCGAAGATGATTGAGCTGGGAAAATACAACAACGGTTCCTGCGATCAGGGCCATGGAAAGACTGAACTGAAACACCACCAAGCCCTTTCGCAAGGCGATGCCAGACGCAGACGACTTAAAGGCCCCTTTTAGTACTAGCGCAGGCCGGAAGCGGGCCAGCACCCATGCCGGATAGCTCCCCGCTAAAATACCCACCACGACTGCTGCACCACACACCATCAGCAGCACCTCCCAGGAGAGCAGTATTTCATAGGAAAAGGTCTTGCCGGAGAGCATCTGAAAAGCAGGAAAGGCAAGTCCGGCCAGGATGAGGGCGAGCACGGCTGCCATTAATGACAGCACAATGGATTCTGTAAGGAACTGGTAAATAAGACCTGCATAATTGGCACCGATTGTTTTTCGTACTCCTACCTCTTTTGCCCGTTCCATAGAGCGGGCGGTGGCCAGGTTCATGAAGTTGATGCAGGCAATCAGCAGGATAAAAACGGCGATGGAGGCAAATATATAGAGGTTAGCTAAATTACCGGTTGTTCCCGGCTGGCGGGTTGCCTTGGAATAAAGGTAGGCATTCTTCAAAGGCTCAAAGGCAATGGTATACCCTTTATTAGCCTGCCCGTTTCGTGCCAGAAACTGGGGGATCTTCGCTTGTAGTGCAGCAATATCTGTACCTTCCGACAGCTGAAAATAGGTGTAGAAATCGACATACCCCCATTCATTAAATACAAATGCAGGCGCCAGTTGCCGAAACGTACTCATGGATAAAAGCACGTTGAAGGCGAAATGGGAATTTGCCGGAACATCTTCCATTACTCCAGTAACTGTAAAGGAGCGTTCATTATCGACCACTATGGTTTGCCCAATGGGATTACGGTCCCCAAAGTACTTTTCTGCAATGCTCTTTGTTAAAACCATGCTAAAAGGAGCTACCAATGCCTTGGCAGGATTACCAGCCAGCATCTTCCAGCTGAACAAATCAAAAGCAGTTGAATCTATATACATCACCCCTTCTTCCTGAAAACGCTTATCACCAGATTGAAACAAAGCGCTTGAGGAGCTGGTAAACTGCACTAGCTTTTGTACCTCCGGAAAATCGGCAGCAAGTGCAGGCCCCACAGGCGCATTTCCCCACACCTGAAACTGATCGGGAGCAGGTGGTAGCAAACGCTCAGGATTATCACTATTGCGGTGGGCATGTAACACCCTGTAAATCTGATCACCCTTTGTATGATAACTGTCGTAGGAAAGCTCATCCTGCACATACATGGCGATCAGCAGACAGCAGGCCATACTTACTGCAAGACCTGTCAGGTTTATGTAAGTATAGCCTTTGTGCCGAAGCAGATTGCGCCAGGCGATTTTTATATAGTTCCTTAGCATTAGTATTAGTCGTGAGTTATTCTGTTCGTAAATTCTTCACCGGATTGGCCCTGGCCGCTTTGATGGCCTGATAGCTCACCGTCAGGAAGGCGAGCACAGCAGCGGCAATACCCGCTGCCAGAAAGACCCATAGAGGAATGTTAATGCGATAGGCAAAATCTTCGAGCCATTGGTGCATAATCCACCAGGCCAGCGGAAAGGCAATAATGGCCGCCAGCAATACCAGTTTCAGGAAGTCTTTTGATAGCATCAACACGATGCTGGACACACTGGCACCTAACACCTTCCGGATCCCAACTTCTTTGGTGCGTTGCTCAGCCGCAAAGGTGGCCAGCCCGAATAAGCCAAGACAGCCTATTAAGATGGCCAGGGCTGCACCATACAGAAAAATTGTTTCCCGTATTTTATCTTCCTGATAAAACAGGTCCCACTGATCATCCAGGAAGTGGTATTCAAACAGATGGTTCGGATCGATCTGATGCAAGACAGCCTCCAGCTGTTTTAAAGTAGCTGCGATTTCACCGGGTTTCACGCGAACGGTGAAATAATCTATGCCCTGGATTGGATTCTTTTGGAAACCCAAAGCCATGGGTGCCAGCGGTTCGCGCAAGGATTGAAAGTTGAAATCTTTGACAATGCCTACCACCCGAGCCTGGTATGGCTGTTGCAGTGATTGCGTATTGCCCCCAAAAACAGCTGCAGGAATCTGAATAAGCTGTTCAGAAGGTTCGGTAATGCCTAAATCTCTGGCCGCTGTTTCGTTTAGCATTACAGCAGAGGAATCGGCGATGCTACCAGGGGCAAAATTTCTACCTTTGAGCAGTTCTATTTCATATGTGGACAGGAAAAGATTATCTACTGCCATAAAATACATTTCCTTCTCTCCCAGGGTAGCGCTATTTGCCTGCGCTACTTTTACTTTAGGTAAATTTTTCCATTCACCGGGTACGCGTGAGCTCACCGTTACCTCGCTTACCTGTGGCAGGCTTGCAAATTCGTTCTTGATGGTTTCGGCACCCTGGCGCACCTTGCCACTATTAATATCGATGACCAGCAGCTGAGTTTTATTAAAACCCATGTCTTTGGTATTGATATGCTGTAGTTGCAGGTATACCACCAGTGTGGCCAAAATCATGACAATAGAAACCGTAAACTGGAAGACCACCAGGCTACGCCGAATGGAAATACCACCCTTACTTACCGGCAGCTTACTTTTAAATAGTTCTATGGGTTTAAAGCCCGATTGAAACAAAGCAGGATACAAGCCAGACAATACCCCCACCAGCAGCAATACCGCCAGTACACCCAGCCAAATGCGCACATCAGTTTCCAGCCCCAGGCTTAGTTCTTTTTGCGTGAAGGCATTGAAACCGGGCAATAACACCTGGATCAGCGCCAAAGCCAGCACAAAGGCAATGAGGGTAATTAAAAAAGATTCTGCCAGGAACTGCCCCGCCAGGCTGCTACGGGATGCCCCGGCTATTTTGCGAACCCCTATTTCTTTAGCCCGCCTCGTAAATAGCGCCGTGGTTAAATTCATGTAGTTGATGCAGGCAATCAACAGCACAAACAGCGCTATGATAGAAAA
>JASLAE010000200.1 GCA_030147305.1 Cesiribacter sp. | reverse complement strand
CCAGGAAAGCGATAACTGTTGTGATGAGGGATTCGATAAGAAACTGCCCTATAAGATTGCCACGCACCGCTCCGATCGCTTTTCGAACACCGATTTCCTTGAGCCTGCTGGACGCCCGGGCAGTAGTCAGGTTCGAGTAGTTGATTCCTGCGATCAGCAAGACAAGAATGGCTGTAAATGAGAACACTGTTACATAGAAAGGGTTTCCCTGCGGAATGCTATCAACATTTACATTTCGCGCACCATCGACAATGCCTTCAGATTTCAAATGCACGTCTTTCAATGGCTGAAGACTGTAGGAAAGTTTAGTGCCTGGTTCGAGCGATGCATTGGCATGAACCAGGCGAGTGATTTTACTGGAAACAGAATCAGGATTTGCTTCGGGGCGTAACAATGCGTAGACAGTGTAGTTTGCTGAAGCCCAATCACTCTGCATTTCACGCATAAATTCCTCGTTTGAATACCGCGTTGCTTCAGACAATACGCTGGTAAAAGTAAAGCTGGAATTTTGTGGGTGACTTTTCAGGATTCCAGTAATCTTCACAGGATTCTCCATGTTGTTAAACTGAAGATTTTTATTGATAACATCCTTTCTCCCAAAGATGCGCATAGCGAGATCTTCTGTGATAACAATAGAGTTCGGTTCTTTTAAAGCTGTACGTCTGTCTCCTTCAACAAGTGGGAAATCAAATACCTGAAGTAAATATTCATCGGCGACAGTGATGGTCTCCTGTACATTTACGGGATTCTCGGGATCGACAAGGTTAGCACGCCCAACGCGTTGCATGCGTGTTGTCTGCTCTACTTCCGGAAATGTTTGCTTGGATTCTTCAGCGACCATATATCCTGCCGCGGCAACCGTTGTAGCTTCATTGCTGGGACTTTTTTCGTGGATAATAACACGATAAATTCTTTCCGCCTTACTATGTTGAGTATCGAAGTTGAGTTCATCATACACATAGAGACCAATCAATAGGAAACAAACCATACCGAATGTAAGGCCCAGCACATTCAGCGTCGAGTAGAGTTTGTTTTTCCAGAGGTTTCTCCACCCCATAATAAAATAACTTTTAATCATACCGTTGGAGGTTATAGGTGGATGAATAGTAGCCGATCGGATAATTCCCGGTCTGAAGAGGAAGAGAACGTCCTTGAACAAGCGTAAATTGGCTTGGGTTCTCCCCTGGTCCGCTAATCTTCTATCGTAAAATTCAAGTAAGTCTCCTTCGATGTCGGCATGATATTCCGGCTTGCAAAACCATTTCAGGAAACCCAAGATGAAACGTGGTGGCTCAGGGCTTTTCATAACCGTTTATTTAAGATTCAGCACCAGTTTGGGCAGTGCCTTCCAGAGCTCGTCGCGCGACTCTTTACTATAATCCAGGGCTTTTTTTCCTGCAGCGGTTATTTCAAAGAATAGCTTGGGTCGTCCACGTCGGCTTTCGGTTGAGTCCCCAAGCGTTGACTTCAGGAAACCTTTGGATTCGAGTCTCCGCAATGTGGTCTGCAAGGCACCAATCGTTACTTCCCGGTTAAGCCGATGTTCGATCTCATCTTTGATAGTTACTCCGTACGCATTGCCGTGCAACACGCCTACCGTAAGAAGGACGATCTCTTCGAATTCACCGAGTTGAATACGTTTCATGGCTTAATAATACTATTTTGTAGTAATAATAGCGAGGATTTTTTATAAATACTATTTTGTAGTATTAATTATTTGTAGGGTGTTGTAAAGCCCCTTGTTTTTCCTATAGAAAGTAAATCGGCAATATGGGAGCATACTTTCTTCCGAAATGTCCTTGCCCAGTTGGATAATCTCAACAAATAACGCAACACTTTTTAGGACGGGTCAAGGTCTAATTGTTTTAAAAAATGTCCGAATTATTGGCAGGAAATCAAAATTTTAGTCCTTCATACCTCTCAATGGTGGAATTACAGAGGTTAGGAAGTATAGGTGTGAATTCGGCAATAAGAAAACGCTCTCCAAAGGAAAGCAGTGGTAGTAAAGCTTCTTCCTTTATCAACCGAAGTAACTTGTTATAATCTTTTCCCAAGGTGTGAATAAAAAAATGAGGTTAGACACAACTATCTATTTTAATAAGTTAGTGGATTGCAAATAAACTCGATCATACATCAACGTATACATTATTATTATCAGGGGTTCTATCTTGACTAAGCCCATGAATATAATCAATCAAAGCCATGGTTGGCGCTTATTGGCACCAGCCAGACTCATTCGAGTTGTCAAGGCCCCTCTTATATTGTTCTACTGCCCTAGCAGGTCATGGCCGGCCTTCACTACCCGTTGTTAAATGCTTAACTCTCACAACGAAAAGAAAACTCCCTTAGCCAACATATAATATTGCTATGGGAGTTCTACCCTTCGGATTCGTAGACTTTATGATTTGAGTTGCTCTACATATACATGACCAAAACGATCCGTTACCTCAACCGTTATCTGTTTTGCTGTCGGCTGGGTCTTAAAGAAAAATAGGTGATCACTCAGCTGGGGCTCTACCCATTTTCTTCGGCTGGGCAGCTCAGGACCGCTATGCAATTCCTGGCTGAGCGGATCATGAGCAACAATCCGCTGCATCTCTCCCTTCCGGATCCCGTCTTCCAGCCAGGTCACTTTCCAGGCAGGGTCCCAATTCCACACATTTACCGCCCGGTGCTCCGGCATCTCCGGATTTACTCCCTGGCCATATACCCGCAACTGATGCCCTTTGTCCATGCCGGTTGATTTGTAATGCCAACTCAGGGAGGAACCTTTCACCTCATATACCCCATAGCCATTTGGCGTACCATCGTAGCAAATGGGGCCACTCCACCAGGCGCCACATACGGTTCCATGACAATGCTCAAATACCTTCCCATGAACTAGGTTATCATTGAAGTGGGTGTGGCCGGACATCACATGTGCGGTGTATGGACTAAGTAATTCATAAAGTTTTTCCCGGTTGCTCACGGTGCCTCCCAGTTGATCTTTATCCGGATACCGCTTAGGCGCACCTGTGATAAGCGGGATGTGCACCGAAATCACAACGGTGCGGCCAGGTTCCACAAAGGCAAGATCCTGCTCCAGCCAGGCCAGCTGTTCTTCGCTTAAGTAGCCAACATAGGTTTTATTTTTCCCCAGGAAAAAAACATCGTCCATCACCACATAATGTACTTCGCCCCTGTTGAAGGAATAATAGGCAGGCCCAAAGTGACTGTTGAAGGTTGTAGCGGTCATTTCATCACTGCGCACATCCATGTCCATATCATGGTTGCCCAGCACCTGAAAAAAAGGAATACCCATTTTGAGCACCGCCTGGTTGTATTCATTCAGCAGCTGTAGTTTATCAAAAACCAGATCGCCGCACCCAATGCCAAAGGTGTTGGGGTCATTAATCTCTTTTAAGGTGTTCAATACATCTGGAGCGGCTACATTCAGGAGCTGTTCTGCTTCAAACTCGTCCTGTATCTGGGTGTCGGCCAGTAGCAGGAAATGGTGGTTTGTGTCGCTCACTTCCAGGGGCAGCAGTTCGAAGGGCAGGTTTACCTCCGATTTCTGCCCATCTAACTTCTTGAAGAAAGCCGCTGATCCATTGGCCTGTTTTGGAATTGCATAGCCCGAAGGAAGGCTCATGTAAACAAACGACCGTTGATTATTGCTGATAAAAGCATAATTGCCGTCAGCATCCGTTTGCACGACAGACAATCCATCAGTGATCACCACACGCGGGATGCCCTTTCCCCTGGAGGTGACCCTGCCTTTTACTTTGATAGCTTTGAAGGGACCAATCAGGCCAGGGATGGAACCATAGAGATCAGCGGGCGTTAGCCCAAGTGTTGCAAGGCCACCTGCAGTGATGCCTAACTGTTTTAAAAAATATCGTCTGTCTGTCATTGAATTAAAAATAGATCGTTTGATGTAGCGTATATACCTGACTCAAATTTAGCGTAAGCCTATCGCCTGATTAAGGCTTAGCCAGTTGTGCTCTCAGCCACTGGGGGCGGTCGGTGGTGATCCCCTTGACACCCTGTGCAGCCAGCGCTTTGCCAGCCTGCGCATCGTTTACCGTGTACACATACACCTTTAGGCTATGGCTGTTCATTTTCTCCATAAACTGATCGGTTACCAGCATATGATTCACATTGAGCCCCTCAAGACCCCCTTTTTTAGCGATCGCAATGGCTTGGTCAACGGAATGCTCTGCCCAGCTGTGCAGCAGCCAATACGCAGGAATCGCCGGGAAAAGCTGCTTCACCTGCAAAATGCTTTCTTTATTGAAGCTGATGAAAATAAGCCTGTCCTTAACACCGCTTTTATCAACAATATCCTGTAGAGCAGGAAGTATTTCGGGGCCCGTTTTTAGTTCAATCACCAGTTTTTTATCTTCTGGCACCAGTGCCAGAACCTCTTCCAGAAAAGGAATTTTTTCTCCACGATAGCGGGAATCTTTCCAGCTGCCGACTTCCAACTGTCGCAGGTTTGCCGCATCGGTTTCCTTGATAAGCTTGTTATTTCCACGGGCGGTGCGTTTGGTATCCTTGTCATGAATCACCATCACGCGCTGGTCACTACTTAGGTGTATGTCTATTTCTACAGCATCGGCACCCTCGGCATAGCCCAGCTTCACGGAAGCAAGGGTATTCTCAGGCGCCATAAAAGAAGCCCCCCGGTGGGCAATAATCTCCTGAGCCCGAAGCTGCAGGCAGAAGCCAGCTAAGCAAACAACTAGCAGTAAAAGTGCTATTAGAGCCTTCATATAGTTTATTTGTGACATATGTTATAAAAAAAGAAGGTCGAATTTTCTTCCTTCTTCCTGATCCGGTCAAGTTAATCTCTCTCCCACCATACCTTGGTATTGATATCATCGGCACCCATGGATTCTACAGCTAACTTATAGTTTGCATTGTTGCTGCTTTGAACAGTTGTGGGATATCGAAAGCGTGAGGGTACCTGGCCTCCATTGAGCATGCCTGATTGTTTAGGCAATTCGGGGTAGCCCGTTCTGCGGTATTCAAACCACTGCTGGTAATCGTTAAAGAACAGAGCATAGTATTTCTGTAACATGATGCGTGCAAGCGTTCCATCATAAGCAGCGGCTTCATTCTCGAAATAATCTTCGGGCATCTGTGCACCCCATTGTTCTATGGCGGCTTTCACACCAAGTTCATAATGTTGTTGGGCATCAGCAGTGATTACTCCCTTTTGGGCTAATTCTGCTTTGATAAATTCTACCTCGGCATACGTCATAATCACTGAAACCATAGGAGCTGTCACCAGGGCAATGTTTACGTTAGAAGGCAAAAAATCAAATTGATTATCACTGCCGTCATAGCCGCTTGGAATACCCCTGTATCCAATTTCCGTGGCACCATCCAGTGAACGGGCCTGGGTGGCAAACAAGGGAAGGCGCGGATCGTTGAACGCATTCAGGTTATCTACAAAGAATTCCGATACCGCCCGGAACGTGGTAAAGTCTATAGCCCGGCCCCAGGGAGAAACGTTAGGAGCCACTCCAGAAATTTGGAGAATAGCAGCTTCGGCATTGCTGGTAAACACCGGGTATGTAGCAGGATCATTTACCATGTTGGCTAATTCTTCATACGCGTTCATTTCCGCTTTGCCCGATACGCGCAACAGCAATCGCAGCCTAAGTGAGTTGCAGAACTTGCGCCAGTGCTCGATATTGTTGCCATAGAGAATATCCGTGCCATAGATCAAGGGCGCTTCGGCATCGAATAAACTGTTTGCCGTTTCCAGATCTGCTAAAATAGTCGTGTAAATCTCTTTTTGGGTATTGAATGCAGGCTGAAACAGTTGTTCTTCTCCGCGACTGGCTTCTTCCATAGGCACATCGCCAAAGGAATCTGTGAGCAGGGAATAGGTCCAGGCATTTAGTGTCAGTGCAATTGCTTCATAATTAGGGTCTCCGGCAGCTAAAGCAGCAGCTTTCATTTCTTTAATGTTTGCCAGCCATCGGTAATAGGTATTCCAGGTAGAGTTACCAGCCCCATCACTAACATCATAGCGATGCAGCCCTCCTGAGGCGCTGGGATAAGGCAGGGCCACCTGCATGATATCGAACGTAAAGCCATCAGCACGACGGGTATTAAAGGTAGCCAACTCGTACAGGATGGGGTTCAGCAGAGTACCGGGGCTAATCCTGTCGATACGGTTAGGGTCGTTATTGATCTCCTCAAAATCGTCGGTACAGGAAAAACAGAACAGGCAAAGTGCAAAAAGCAGTAGGCTCAGTGTATTGATATTTTTCATGATTCGTATTTTTTTTAAAAGCGGCCGTGCCACCCTAGCATCTTGGCTCATACGGTGAGGCAGCACGACCTTGGTTTAGAATTTCATAGATACATTGACGCCCCAGGTTCTTGGCGTGGGCAGCTGTCCCATTTCAATACCTGGTAAAATCGTAGCTCCATTGAGGGCTGCAGTTTCGGGATCGAAAATTGGGAACTTGGTGATCATAGCTAGATCTCTGCCAAAAAGGGCAACGCTTGCCTGGCTTAGGCCTACTCTTGATGACCAGCCTTGCGGTATGTTATATTCCAGGCGTACCTCCCTGAGTTTTACAAAAGAAGCATCGAAGGAATTTGCCTCTACATTGGCTCTGCGGTAGTAATCGCGATAATAATCTACTGGCAGCACTTCGGTTGTATTGGGAGAATACGAGCCATCATCGTTTAACACAACGCCTTCTCCTATGATAAAACCTTCTTCTCTGCCCCTTAAGGTATGCTCCAGTTTACCCATCTCAGACATTTTATGATGGGTTTGAGAGTAAATAATGCCGCCATACTGGCCATCGAGCAATACGCTCAGGCGCAGGTTCTTATAAGAAACCTCGTTCAAAAATCCGCCTTTCCAGTCGGCATACGCCCGGCCTATGTATTGTATTTCGTCAGGACGTTCCGGTAAACCATCTTCGTTGTATACAATTTGGCCATCGGGGCTTCTAACAAAACCAAATCCGTAAATATCGCCCGTCGTGCCACCTACCCTGGCTTGTAGCGTCGCATTGCCCCCGTAACCAATGTCCTGTCTGTCGATCATCCCATCTGCCAGATCAAGTACTTTGTTATTATTTTTTGACCAGGTGAGGGTGGTACTCCATTTAAAAGCATTCCCATCGATAGGCCTTCCCGTAAGCATGACTTCTATACCCTGATTGCGCACAGTGCCAGAATTCAGGACAGCATAATTGTAACCAGTAGTAGGGTCCAGGGGAACTTCAAGAATCTGGTTCTTGGTGAAGCTGCGGTACAGGGTTACATCACCTGCGATGCGCCTGTTGAAAAGAATATACTCCAGTCCACCTTCGTAACTCCTGGTGATCTCAGGTTTGAACTCTGCATTGTGCAATACTGTAGGCATAGAACCGGAACCTGGGAATTCGCTCTGGCCATAATATTTCTGGGTTCTGTAGGGTTCAGTATCGTTGCCCACCTGAGCTGCAGAAAGCCTGAGTTTTGCAAATGATATAGCTTTTGGCAGGCTCATCAGCTCGTTTAAGATAAAGCTTGAGCTGATAGAAGGATAAAAGAAAGAGTTATTCTGAGCAGGCAGCGTGCTCGACCAGTCGTTGCGGCCGGTCACATCCACGAAGATCTTATCCTCATAAGATATGGAGGCAAGGCCATACACACTATTGATCTTTTTGTTGATGCTAGTAGTGGTCAACATAGGATTGTTGATGCCATTGGAAAGCTTAAATACCCCAGGTATGACAAGGCCTTCTACCTGTCCGTTCACGCCTCTGTAATTTCTGTACATACTGTTGGCACCTAATGAAGTGTTGAGGGTAAATCGTTCACCTAGCTTTTCATGGTATGTTAACAAGGCGTCCGTATTGATTTCATAATTAGAGATGTCCTGCTCTTTATAAAACCCTTTTTGGAAGTTGGCTGTGCTGTAAGGGCGGCGTTGCTCTCGTAGTTCCTGGCTCATGGCGATACCGGAACGCACCATCACATCAAATTTTGGGGAGATGGTGTAAGTAGCCGACAGATTGCCCACCGTGGTGTGGTTATTCACTGCATTGGTCATCTCATAGGCAATCAGGTAGGGGTTATCAATAAAGCCGCTGAACGGGTGTAGCTGATCGATTTGTTCCTGGCCCTGCTTCCAGCGGCCTTCGTAGGCAGCCAGCGGTATGCTGGGGTTCTGGAAAATCATGAAGTAAGCAATCGACTGGTTATTATAGCCTGTTGCCGGCAGGTTATCACTGCGCCTGTTGGTATAGTTTACCTTAGCGGCAAGTGATATTCTGCTGGAGATGTCGGTATTCACGCTGAGGGCAGCAGCAATCCGTTCAAAGCCGGTATTGGGCATGATCCACTCATTTTTTGTATGCGTTAATGAAACGCGGGCCGTCGAAGTTTCATTGCCGCCATCCAGGGCAATGCTGTTAGAGATGGTAGAACCTGTGCGCCAGAAACCTTTGATATTATCTTCATAAGGCCTCCAAAGCACCCGTTCTGCCGATTGTGCCTCAGTTGCCGGATCGTACTGGTAATAGAACTGTCCATTGAATCTTGGACCAAAAGCACTGCTGGTTCCACCAGTATTATTGCCATCTTCAGAGTTACCGTACGAATAGTAAAGCTCGCCGTCGGCATTGAAAGCCCTGCCGGTACCCTGGCCATATTGATATTGATAATCAGGCCATTTAAGCACATCATTAAAGCTGATGTTGGAATTGATGCTGACTCCAAGCCCTTTACTGTTGCGAGTACCTGATTTAGTGGTGATGATAAGGGCCCCATTTGCGGCACGACTGCCATACAGAGCTGTTGCACTGGCACCTTTCAGCACGGTGATACTTTCAATGTCTTCGGGGTTGATATCAGAAATGCCATTGCCAAAGTCTACCGGTACATCGTTGCCTGAGCCGGCACCATAGGCGTTGCCCACGCCTGAGCTGGTAAGCCCGCTGTTCATAGGTACACCATCGAGCACAACCAGGGCATTATTGCCATTAGGGTTTAAAGAGGCATCGCCCCGCAAGGATACCCTTACAGAGTTTACAGGGCCTGATCCTGCAGAATTCAGATTCAAGCCTGCTACTTTCCCCGAAAGGGCATTAACAAAATTGTTAGAGCGTGCTTCAGTAATCTCCTCTCCGCTTACTGTTTGGGTAGCATAGCCAAGCGCTTTTTCTTCACGCTCAATACCCAGTGCAGTTACCACCACTTCGTTTAATAGCTCAGTATCCTCTTTTAATTGAATATTGAGGGTAGTGGTATTGTTGTAAGGAACTTCCTGTTTGGCATATCCTACGAAGCTGAAAATCAACGTATCGCCTGTTTCTGGTGTTCGTGGTAAGGCAAGTCTGTAAGCGCCCTCAGAATTGGTGATGGTACCAGTGTTACTTCCCTTGAGCAATACCGTTACCCCGGGCAGCGGCACCTCCTCAGTATCAGTAACCACACCTTTTATAGTTTGTGTTTGGGCGAAAACATCTCCGCAGCTACTCCATAATAAGAAGCTGCATGTTAAAAATCTTAGGAGATTGGTAAAAGTCTTTTTCATATCTTCCTTTCTAAGCTTTGTAGATGTCACAAAGAAAGGAAAGGCATGTTAGCTCATGATGAAGCCTTGATAGTCTTACTATTACAACTGTAGGTGCTCTGACAGTTGCATTTTATCTGGACATGATGTTAGTGTTACCTATGGGTTTACCTTCATGTGGATGAGAAAGGCAAAAAAGGTGAAGGGGATGTACAACAAAATAGTAAGCGGCTAGGGAATAAAATCCTAATCATCACCACCTAAAGGATGCTCAATTCGTCTCTCATGTTAACTACCCTGTTCTATGGCAAACTAAAAATCTAAAAGTTTTGGAGGGTCGTTGCCTCCTTTTCCTAGGTTGGTCTTCCCTTTTTAAAGATGAACTGGTGATCAAATTGTAACAGGTAAATCAAACGCTTTCATAGCCATTTCACTAGATAAGAGGCAGCAAAAAAATAGTTGACACTACTGAATTATATGTGAATGCTGATTGATTTTTGAACCCTATTTGTACCTCAAGGCTCTTCAATAGCTTTAAATTGACTCTTATCCAGGCTTTTATAATAATTACATATATTCTGTATCGGCAATTAAATTGTATTATTTGATGGAAGGGTAAAGCATAATTGCGTTGCAAATATAAAATGTTTGAGTATGAAACATATGAATTTTTGATTTGAGTCATTGTCGCATAGTCCGTTGAACTAAGGACACTTGGCACCCCTGTTTTCAAGG
>JASLAE010000173.1 GCA_030147305.1 Cesiribacter sp. | reverse complement strand
ACGGTATAGAAATTGGTGCAACTAATGGATATAATACCCCAAGAAAATACATCGTCCCTGCTGGGATACTTAAAGCCGGGAATAACGTTTTAGCCGTTCGTGTAACCGACACCGGCGGTGGTGGCGGATTTCATGGGGATGCCCCAATGAGCATTACTGTAGACAATAAAGTACAATCTTTAACCGATGAATGGTCCTACAGAATTGAATCCCTTGCTACAGGCTCATCATTTTCAACTCTTGATCCTAATCAGTACCCCAGTCTACTATACAATGCCATGTTACACCCTATTATTCCTTTTGCAATACAAGGTGCAATCTGGTATCAGGGAGAATCAAATGCAGGGCGGGCATGGCAATACAGAAAAGCTTTTCCATTGATGATTACCGACTGGCGCAAGCAATGGAAACAAGGTGATTTCCCTTTTTATTTTGTACAGCTGGCCAGTTTTGACGCGGGCGGCAGTACCAATAAAAACTTAGGCTACCAGTGGGCTGAATTACGTGAAGCACAAACGCTAACACTGTCGCTTCCGAATACGGGGATGGCGGTTACCTCAGATATTGGCGAAGCTAACGATATTCATCCGCGAAATAAGCAGGATGTAGGCCTTCGCCTTGCCTTGGCTGCGCTAAGCAATACATATAAAAAGAACATAGTTGGCAGCGGCCCGATGTTTCAGTCAATGAAAACAGAGGGAAGTAAAGTCATCATATCGTTTTCCAACATAGGTACCGGACTCATGGCTAAAGATAAATATGGCTATTTGAGGGGCTTTGAAATTGCCGGTGCTGACCAGCAATATTACTATGCCAAGGCGTTTATCGAGGGTAATAAGGTGGTCGTTTATTCAGATGATGTGCCGGCACCGGTAGCTGTTCGATTTGGATGGTTTGATGAAATCAGTGAAAACAACTTGATTAATAAAGAAGGATTGCCAGCCGTTCCCTTCAGAACAGATAGTTGGGAACGTATAACACAATCGCAGAAGTTTGAAATAAGTCAATAATTAGATTTTTCTGTTCTGAAATTATTGCTTTGAAACGCTGGTCAAAAGCTGTATTTGTTTGAGCAAGTCAATAGTAGACATAATCATCTATTTGTTTTTGTATGACTTCTTAAGGGGGCTTAAGGATTTATGGTTTATACCCATTGATCAGAAGCGTAAGGATTGCTTCTTTCTGCGCTTCCTTCTCCCATTCAGAATATTACAGGTTTATTTTTCCAGTTTCACGAAAGAAGTTCTATACTCTTTTGGTTTTTGCTGTTTGATTAAGTAGAACTGGCGGTTGAAGTTAGAGAGGTTATTGAAGCCACAATCAGAGGCTATTTGCTGAATACTTTTATGATTTTCAATCAACATGCGGCAGGCAAAGCCTATGCGTACTTCATTGAGGAACTGAATGTAGGTCTTTTGGGTGTGGACCTTGAAATAGCGGCAAAAGTTGGACACCGACATATTCGAGGCTTCTGCCACTTCCTCTATTAAGATCTTTCTGTAATAGTTGGTCAGGGTGAACTGGTAGATCTTGTCTATGATGTTGCCATCCTGTATATGGTATGATTCTAAAAACCCCTCACTGCTCAGGGGCACCACCTCGTCGCTGTGGGCAATTTCATCCAGGATATGCAAAAGCAGCGTAATGCGGTAGATGCCGCTGGTGTCTAATAACTGCTGTAGCTTATCCACCACCTTTTCTTTTGTTGCTCCTGAGATCTTAAGACCTCGGGTAGATCTGTTGAGAAGTTTTTGAATAGGCTTAGTTTCCTGTAATTCAAAAAAGTCTTTTCCAAAACACTGGGGTAAAAACTGGATTACTTCTGCCACTGCCCGCAAGGCTGAATCTTCCCTAAAGTAGCTTTCATCATTTCTCCATACATGGGGAAGGTTTGATCCTACCAGCACCAGGTCTCCGTCATTGAACTCTTCAATGCTATCGCCGATGAAGCGCATGCCGCTGCCTTTGGCAATGTGGGTAAGTTCTACTTCAGGATGAAAATGCCACTTGTTGTAAAAATGGTTGAAATTATCTGTGCGAACCAGAAAGCAATGTTCTGTAGGTTGGATGACTTTTTTTAATAATGCCTGCATAGCCCCTTATTTTTCGCAATCGAATGCAAAATTCGATCTTAATGATATATTATTATTTAAATAAAGATACTAAACGCTTGGTAAGAAAATAGTATCAGTCTTTAATAATATTTAAATGTATTAAATGAATAGTTTTTGCTTGTTTTATACTACCTGAAATAAGGCCGGAGATTTGGTAATGTCATTCAAATGACAGGGTTTGTTAGAATACTACAGACATAAAATTCATTAAAAAATATTTTTATTCTCCAATCAACTTGTAACACTTTAATGTCATTTATGAAACACCACTATCAAAAATTAAAAATTTTCGGGCTGCTTATTTTGCTTTCCCTATACAGTATAGGGGCTGATGCGCAAGATAAAATTGTAACAGGAAAAGTGACATCACAAGGCGATGGCGGCACTTTGCCCGGAGTAACAGTTTTAGTAAAGGGTACCACTGTGGGTACAGTAACCGATGCGTATGGAAATTTCAAACTTAGCTTACCTGACATACAGAATCCTGTACTGGTTTTCAGTTCAGTGGGTATGATTCCCCAGGAGATTGCAGTAGATAACCAGTCACAGATAAATGTTTCTCTGGTAGAGGACATTGAGTCTTTGTCGGAAGTGGTTGTAATAGGTTATGGTACCCAAAAACAGCGCGAAGTAACCGGCGCCGTCGGATCAGTATCGGCCGAGGATATAGCCGGTGTGACAGTAACGGGCCTGGATCAGGCTATGCAGGGTAAAATGGCTGGTGTGCAGGTTACCCAGAATTCCGGTGAACCGGGCGGTAACGTATCGGTGAGAATCCGGGGTCTGGGGTCCATCAATGGTAGCAACGAGCCTTTGTACATTGTCGATGGGGTTCCGTACGGCAACCTCAATGCTATAAATCCTAATGATATTGACCGCATAGATGTGCTCAAGGATGCGGCCTCCGCTGCCATATATGGTTCAAGGGGTAGCAATGGGGTAGTTATCGTCTCTACAAAGCGCGGCGTGGCAGGAAAGGTTGAGGTAACGCTAGATGCCTACGCGGGAACCCAAACTGCATTACGAACCATTCCTCTATTAAACGGTGAGCAATTTGCCAGGCTCGCCAATGAAAATCTTGAAAAGGGCGGTCAGGAACCCAACCCCGCCTGGAGTAACCCCAGCACGGTGCCCAACACCGACTGGCAACAAGAATTATTTAGAACTGCGCCTATTCAAAGCTACAACGTGAATATATCGGGTGGGGGTGAGAGATCGCGCTCATTGGTATCAGTGGGCTATTTCGATCAGGCCGGTATTGTAGCCCAATCGTATTACAAACGCTACACGGCACGGATAAATAACGATTTTGATGTCACGTCTCGTTTCAAGGTAGGCTTCACGCTGAACGGCGCCTTCGAAGATAAGAGGGGAACCCGGACGGATGGAGGTAATGCAAGCAATACCCAGGGTGGTTTAATGACGGCGGCGATCTCTCATCCGACTATTCCGCTGGTTGCTCCCCAAGACGGGCTGTTCAGCATTAATCCGGATGGCAGCATTGATGCGACCGGTACTAACTTTTATGGCTATGATGGAACGGTTTTTGTTACTAATGTCGCCAATCCAGTTTATTACCCGCAAGGTCTGAGTAACCCGGTGTACGCTTACGAAAAGCTGAGAGAAGAAGGTTCCAGATCGCAG
>JASLAE010000168.1 GCA_030147305.1 Cesiribacter sp. | reverse complement strand
GCAGACGGTTCTACTACCCGCATCATCGAAGAAATTGATGAAAGTGTAAAGATGGAACTGCCCCTGATTGTAGGAGAATTTGCCCCCATGGGTGTTGGTTGTGCCCAGTACATCGACTATAAAACCATCCTGCAGCAATGTGAGCAAAATGAAATTGGCTGGATGGCCTGGTCCTGGGGGGTAAAGGACAATGGTGACTGCAAACTAATGGACATGACCAGCGATCAGGAAAAGGGTATGTTCAGCGGTTTATTTGACTGGGGCCTGGAAGTTGCCATAACCGATAAAAACAGCATCAGGAACACTGCCCGAAAAAGCAGTTATATAGTTAAATGGTCTGAGCAGCTGAAGCAGCAGTAGACAGCAGAATTATGCAAATCTCTTTTTTTAATCATATGTATCAATGTACTCTCTTCCTTATTCTATTTTTTGCCATTGGCTGCAGTACTGCAGAAGATACACCTTACGAAGTAGAGCATCGGGGTGCCTTACGGGATATCATGCAAAAGGGCCAGGTTTCTTCCAACATAGCACTACAGGATCTGGAAGGAGAAGAACACCTGTATGCCCTGGGTGCCGCAGCGGAGCTGAAGGGTGAAATTCTGATCATCAATTCACAGCCTTATACCGCTACTGCCTACGGCAACACCCTCTCCATAGACAGTACTTTTGCTCCCAAAGCAACCTTGCTGGTGTGGGCGCAGGTTCCCCAATGGCAGGATCTACAGTTGCCAGATTCCATCAGAAGCTATCAGGATTTTGAAGTTTTCATTCGGGCCGCAGCACAGGAAAGGGGCATAGCTACAGATAAACCTTTTCCTTTTTTGCTGGAAGGAAAGCCCTCTTCGGTAAGCTGGCATGTTATTGACTGGCCAGCCGGCGAAACTGATCACAGCCATGAAAAGCACCAGGCGTCGGGTCTACGGGGAGTGAGTGAGGATCAGCCCATGCAAATATTAGGCTTTTACTCCAGTGAGCACAAGGGTGTTTTTACCCATCACAGCACCAACATGCACCTGCATGGCAGGTCTACAGATGGTAAGGTTTTTGGCCATCTGGATGATGTGCAGTTTGATAAGGGGATGGTGGTGAAGTTACCCAGATAATGATATATATGAACTAGTTGTAAGCAGAAGCGTGAAGGCCTCAATAACATAGCTAAGGTAAGAGGAGCCGTTGCAGCAGCTTCATAAATTTTAAAACCTGCCAGCTGCTGGTGATGGCTTTGTGCGCAGCCGCCAGAACAGAGATGCAATGAGCAAAAATGACCAGCACCTGTGAAGTGCCGGATTACCGATACTGTACTTTTACACTTTGGCCTTCAGATAAACTTCAAACACAGTACCCTCGCCCAGTATGCTGGTAACAACAATTCTGCCACCTGCATTCTCAATAATCTTTTTCACCAGGAACAGTCCAATGCCGGTTCCTTCCACATCTTTTTCTATGCGGGTATAGGGCGTAAAGATGGTGTCAATTTTATCATTGGCTATGCCAAGCCCATTATCTTTCACCGATATCTTTACAAACCCATCTTCGCTTTCCGTTTTTATGTCTATTTCAGGTGTACGGCCTGGCGATTTGTATTTTATGGCATTGGTTAAAATATTGTAGAGTATGCTTCTCAGGTTTTTGCGTGAGAATTCTATTTCAGGCTCCTGGATATCAATCCTGATATTAGCATTGCTCTCATTGATCTTGTCTTTGAAAGTCCATTCAACGTCATCGATAATATCCTCAAACTTCACAGTTTCGACCACCTCCTTGTAACCACCTTCAATTTTTGCAATCTCAGAAAGCTCATTGACGATGTTTTTCATGGACTTTACCGATTTGTCCAGTAGGGCTGCAATCAGTTTTTGTTCCTTGTTATCTGCGCCCAGGGTTTCGGTTAATTTGTCCGAAGTCTGGAGTAAATACTCTACAAGCCCTTCAATATTCGAAAGTGGCGCTTTCAGGTCATGAGAAACCGAATAAATAAAAGTTTCATGAGAAGCATTTAGCTTTTCAAGCTCCCTTAAGACTCTGATGCGCTCAGTAATATCGACGAATGTTATGATAACCCCATTTGCCCTGCTCTCCTTTTGAACCAGGTAAGGGATGATATTCATCTGAAACCACCTGCGGTCAGTTGTTTGAATCTCCTTTTCAAGTATTTGCCCCGTATCAATTACTTCATGAATATTTTCTATAATGGTTGAGTAACGGATATTGTCCACTATTTCTTCCATGGGCCTGCCGATATGGTCTGCAGCAAGGCTGAACTGCTTCATGGCAGGTGGTGTAAACTTTCTAAGAATTAGATCAGCATCAACAAAGAGTTGAGGAATGATGGTATTTCTGAAATAATTTTCCAGTTCATCATTCAGTTCGATGAGCTTTTTTAGCTGCTGGCTATTCTCTTTTTTGGACTTTGGCATATTCCGTGAACCTGCAGCTTTGTTTGAGATGGGCATTATTTGTGGAAGCTCCGATAATATAGATACAATTTTAACCTTGAACAAACACGCAAGGCTTAATTAGGAAAATGCTGAATTTTGGACATTTATTACCAGGCAGGGCCGTCTCTTAGGCTGAGATAAATATACACGAATAAAACTGCATTACCGTATATGTAGCTGGGGCCAGGTTGTGTCTGTTAAAGCTCCATGTATTATCATGTATTATAAAAAATGATAAAAAGTGTTTTCTCCCCTGAAGAAGTGCGCAGGAGATTCGCAGATCTGTTCAGTGACTTTATTGCAAACATTTCTCATCAGGCAGCTGTGTAGGCTTATCGTAAAAATTAAACATATAGCCAGAAGCTGTATTGGCACAAGAAGTCATTTTCTGTCCTGGTGCTAACCATTCAATTGATTTTATCTGGCTAACAGCACAGCCCCGACTTTCTGGTTTATAAGGATTACAGGCTGCTTGCCGGGCTGCTCTACCGGTCAAACCCTGGGTAGGAATGGTTGCTTCCGGATATTTTCACTACCCGGGTAATAACAGTTTATGGTTGCTTCCGGCACCTGGTGTTGCTACAGAACATACCAGCTTCTTTTCCTAACTGAATCATCTAAGGCACCCCCAGTTACATTTGTGAAGCTATTTATATTAAAACACAAAAGCCCGGGGTTTGCGCCCGGGCTTTCTTATCTACATTAAATTATCATCTACTTTTTATCGGTAGAACCTTTACCACCTTCTTCGGCTACAGCTTCTTTGCGTGTAATGGTCAGGACATCGCCTTCGCCACTATAATCCGCAAGCAGCACGTCGCCATCTGTAAGGTCGCCTTTCAGGATTTCTTCCGCTACCGGATCTTCCAGGTATTTCTGGATGGCACGGTTTAGCGGACGAGCACCATACTGCTGGTCGTACCCTTTTTCAGACAAAAAGTCCTTGGCCTTTTCGGTGAGCTCAATGTCGTAGCCGAGTGATTTCATACGGCTAAACAGTTTGCCCAGCGATATGTCGATGATGCGGTGAATGTCTTCGCGTTGCAGCGAGTTAAACACGATCACATCGTCGAGACGGTTCAGGAACTCAGGGCTAAACGCTTTGCGCAGTGCACTCTGGATGGTTGACTTCATCAGCTCATCAGAGTTTTGCGTACGGTTAGCAGTAGCAAAACCAACGCCCGCACCAAAGTCCTTCAGGTCACGCACCCCAATGTTGGAGGTCATGATGATGATAGTATTCCGGAAATCGACACGACGACCAAGGCCATCGGTCAGGATACCATCATCCAGCACCTGCAGCAGGAGGTTGAACACATCCGGGTGTGCTTTCTCGATCTCGTCGAGCAGCACCACAGAATAGGGCTTACGACGCACTTTCTCAGTCAGCTGGCCACCTTCTTCGTAGCCAACATAGCCGGGAGGCGCTCCGACCAGACGGGATACACTGAATTTCTCCATGTACTCCGACATGTCAATGCGGATCAGGGCTTCGTCTTTATCGAAAAGGTAACGGGCAAGCACTTTGGCAAGCTCGGTTTTACCTACACCGGTAGGGCCCAGGAATACAAAGGAACCTATCGGCTTCTTCGGATCTTTCAGACCTACGCGTGTACGCTGAATGGCTTTCACCAGTTTGGTAATGGCCTCGTTCTGACCAATTACATTTTTCTTTAGCTCATCACCCATACCTAACAGCTTGGCACCCTCGTTCTGGGCTATCCGCTTGGTTGGGATTCCTGTCATCATGCCAATCACCTCTGCCACATCGTCTTCATCCACGGTATAGCGTTTGGTCTTGGTTTCGTCTTCCCAGCGCTTCTTGGCAGACTCGAGCTGCTCGAGAAGCTTTTTCTCTGAATCGCGCAGGCGGGCAGCCTCTTCGTACTTCTGGCTTTTCACCACGCGGTTCTTTTCATTCTTGATGTCTTCGATCTCGCTTTCCAGCTTCACGATATCATCCGGAACGTGTATATTATTTATG